>JABJCS010000234.1 GCA_018665505.1 Alphaproteobacteria bacterium | reverse complement strand
CCGGGTGTGCCGATCCCCGCGCAATTGATGCAAATCGCCGCTGGACCATGCGCTTCGCGTGCCGCCGCGATAGCGGCTTCGCCCGCGGCCGCGTTCGAGACATCGCATTCGACAGCGACACCACCGATTTCCGCCGCGACTTCGTCCGCCGCTGCCTTATTGATGTCGAGCACCGCGACCTTGGCTCCGGCTTCCGCCAAGGCGCGCGCAGCGCCGGCTCCCAGACCCGATCCGCCGCCAGTGATGATGGCGGGCAATCCATGTGCGTCCATAATATTCTCCCAATCGAAAATCGTGATTTAGGAGCCGGTATAGCAGAGCCGGAGCAGAGTTCCCATATGGTGGAAATGGCTAAAAAGGACGCACCCGATTTGGATATGTCGCGGATGGAAAGCGACGAGCGCATCGTGAAACGTGGATTCTGGCGGAAAATGCGCCGCACCGCCGGGGTGATTCCTTTCTCCGAGGAAGCTGTCGCCGCCTATTGCTGTGCCCGCGACAGTAACACCCCCCTGCATGTAAAAGCCGTCATCCTGGGCGCCCTTGCCTATTTCATCGTGCCGACGGACTTGATCCCGGACATCATTCTTGGCCTTGGCTACACGGACGATATCGCGGTTTTTTGGGCTGCTTGGCGCGCCATCTCGGGACATATCACCGACGAACATCGAACCCGCGCGGCGGAACTCCTAGAACGCTCGCCTCAAACCTAAGCTGGCTCGTCTACCACCGCCGTGACCACGTAGCGCAACGGCCCACCCGCATCGATCGCATCAAAGGGATAGCACGTCACCAGCACTAAGGACGTGCCATCACCGAGGCGCAGGTCGGTTGTCCTGGAATCCGCAATCTCCAAACTTTCGACCCGGAAATCGTGGCGCGTCCCGGAGCGGTCCGTCAGGATCAATTTTTCACCCTGTTGTATACTTTCCAGAAAGGCGAAATGCGTATCGCGATGACCGGCCAACACAACTGTCCCTGACGTATCGGGTCGGGCGCTGGCGTCGATATGAGTCGGACCGAAGGCGAGGTTTCGTCCCGAAGCGCCCGATAGTACGACCTGTCGTATTCCTTGCGCTGGCGCTTCGAGGATCGCCAAGGGTGTCATATCGGCCCACGGCCAGGGACGAGCGCCGACGACACCCGCCTGTGTTTCCTCCCATGTCTCGGCAATCAAGTACTGCGCGAGCTTCGCCTTCGCATGGATCCACGCCGCTTCACCTGTGAGATACAAACCCGCACCGACCAGCAATGCAGTTAGGGTGAAGAGTATGCGACCGATCACGGCGCGATCCGCCGCCGTAATTGCCAACACAACCCACCCGCCAAAAGCGCCAGTATACCGAACAGCGCCAAGACGAAAGCGGGCGTCGCCGTGGGTACGCCGAGCGAGACTGTTGGTACCGGTCCAGTCTTCGCCATGCGCAGCATCATGCCGCGATTAGTGTCGCGCTTCATCACGGTTTTATTCACCTGGGACGGCGGCGGCGTCCATCCCGCGGGCGGATTGGCAGGAACGCGGCGTTCCGCCATCTCCTCCTGTTTTGGGCGCGCGGCTTGAGTATCAACCGCGACAAGGCTGGTATAGTCGGTCAATAATTTGTGCCGCAACGCTAGATCAAGGACGGCGAGGCGTACCTTTTCACGGTCAACACCTTCACGCAGACGCCCCATCTCACGACCCACCATCGAACGGGCCCAGAGTTTAGCAATACCCATGCCCGGTCGCGCCTGTGCGATGTCCGCGACAATCCGCCATTTTTCCGATCCGGCGTATCCCGTCAGTACCAGATTGCCCTCCACCACAGGAATCCGTGCGGTCATCACGATGGGCTCACCATGATAGAGATCGGGTATCGGCGACGGCAGGCTTTGCGTCGCGGCGGGTTGCGGGAATGCGGCCGTGATATCAGTCAAAGCGGGTCGTTCGAGCTTGGCGAACAATGCCGAAACCTGACGGCGCACTTGTCGGATATCGGAGATATGCAACATGGCCCCGCGCCCTACCCGCGCCGCCTCACGCATGAAATAGCCGTTGGGTGCATTGCCGATGGCCACTGTAAACAGACGGCTGCGCCCCATTACTTTGCGTAATTGTGCCAACAAAGCAGGCTCGTTTCCAACGGCACCATCAGTCATCAGAATAACCTGGCGGAGCCATTTTTCATCACCCGACGTCGAGAAGGCTTGCGATAAGGCGAGCCCAATTTCCGTCCCACCATCAGACCGCAGCGAGCGCACGAAATTGCGTGCCACATCTAGCGACGGCATATCGGCGATCCGACTTTCCGTGAACAGGCGTCGCGGCTCGCTGGAGAACGAGATGATATTAAAGCGGTCCTTATCCGTCAGGCGTTCGAGACCAAACAGCAAGGCATCGCGTGCTTGGCGCATTGACTCCCCATGCATGGAGCCAGACGTGTCGATCACGAAGATTGCCTCTCGCGGTTGCGGTTCCTCGTTTGATCGGTAAGTTTTCGGCGGCACGATCATCGCCAGTAAATAGGCCGCACCGTCCTTTTCCTCGATGAAAACAGTGGGAGCGGGTTGGGCCGGAGATTCGAGCGTCCATTCCAACACGAAATCGCGATCCGACACGACCGCGCCGGACGCCAGTGTGATGTCGTAGCCGCCCTCCTTCGGTTCCGTGACCATCAGCTTATGGGAGGCACTCTCCAACACACCGAGCGGCATGCCCGGATCAAGCTTCACACGGATTGCCATTGGATTCGATTTCGGCGCGTCAACAGACCGGACCGGAAGTTTCGGGCGTTTGCCGTTACCTGCCGCCGGACCTCCACTGCTCTTCACACCTGTGAATTTGGATGGTGCGGGCAGATAGCGCGGAGTCACCGCCATCGGGAAGCGGAGCGAATAACGGCTGTCCTGATGCCTGACCGCTTGCTGATACCCGATCTCTACTTCGATCCGACCCTTCGGTGGAATATTGGCGACCGACATGGTGAAAAGGTTCGGGCGTTCCTGCTCCAACAGACTGGCGCGCTTGCCGCTGTTAGCCGCGCGCTTGTACTTTTTGCGCGCCGCCTGGCGTTCCTCTATCCGGCCTTCGATCGTCCGGTCGTCGACACGCAATCGCATATGGTCAACAGCGGCATCGTCCGGCAATGGAAATACATAAACCCCCTCGACCCATGAGTCTTCGGGGTTGAGGAAGGTCTGCCGGATCGTCGCCCGGCCGGTAATACCGTTTATGACGATATCCGCCGTCCCCGCAACGACCGGGGCCGGCACGCGCAGGCCGGGCGATCCCTGGGGATGCAGGAACAGACCTTCGCCCCGCGCTGGAGCCACAAGCGCCCCCATGAGGCCGAAGGCGAGAAACAAGAATGCACAAATCAAGGGCGCGTGACGCGCGGAGAAAGTAATCGAACGTGACATGAAATCGGTCTCCGATGAAATAATCGAAGCCGGATTTAGCCCGCGCAATCGGGCAGCGCCGCGCTCTCATTAGGGCGATTGCTTGATCAATTACGGCGAAGCCGGGGCAGAAGCTTACTCCGCGGCACCCGGCCGCTGTTCCGCATCCTTGTAGATAAAGTCGGAGCGGGTATTGGTCACGCGCTCGTGCAGGGCCACGGCGGCAGGCTCAAAATCATAAGCCGGTGCAGGCTCCGCCTCGAAATTGCCGACCGTATCGGTGCCCCGCACCAAGGTCGCGCTATCCGGCACGCCGGTCACTTGCTTCACCCTGGGCGTCACATATCGCATGGCGATACCTATGCGCCGGTCGTCCGCCTGGTTCGGTGCCGAGGAATGGGCGATATTGACGTGGTGCAACGAGATCTCGCCTGTCCGCACGACCACATCCGCGGCCTTGGCTTCGTCCATCTGAATATCCATCACCTGGCCACGGGTCAGCAGATTGTCCTCGTCGAACGTGTCCTTGTGCTCGATCCCGTCCCACTCGTGGCTACCGGGCATCATCTTCATGCACCCACTTTCCACCGTCGACGGCGACAGCGCCAACCAAGCGGTCACCACCTCATTACTGCTCAATCCCCAATAATTGCCGTCCTGATGCCAGGAGACAAAGCCGGGGTCCTTGGCTTCCTTGATGAACAGACTGGTCTGCCAGCACAGGAAATCGGGGCCGAGAATATCTTCGACGGCGTCCAGAATTTCCGGACGACGCACGAGTTCGGCCATCCAGGTTGTCACCAGATGCAGTTTCTGGCGCTTCATCCCACTCATATAATCGGGATGTTCGCGCTCGAAACTCTCCAAGGCTTGGCGGAATTCCTCGGCCTCATCAGGTTTCATTACCGGGATGGGATAGACGAATCCGTCGCGCCGATAGGCGGTCACTTGATCTGCGGTCAGTCGTTTTGTCATGGTATCAATGATTTTCGTCCCATTGCGTCGCCAGTCAAGCAGGCGAAGCGCCGCAGGGCCACCCTTCACCATTGAACAGCGTCGATCTTGGGCGTAGGTTTGCCGCCTGCCTGCAACAATAGCCGTCCTAAAATGTCCGACGGCGAAGAACAAGGAATTCGCGTTATGTCGTACATCGCTTCCCGCATGAGCCGCGTCCAGGTCTCGCCAACCATGGCCGTCACCGACAAGGCGCGCGCGATGAAAGCCGCCGGCATGGACGTCATCGGCCTCGGCGCGGGCGAGCCGGATTTCGATACACCGGAATTCATTAAGGAAGCGGCGATCAAGGCGATGCGCGACGGCAAGACGAAGTATCCGCCGGTGCCGGGCATTCCGGAACTCCGCGAAGCCGCTTGTCGCAAGCTGAAGCGCGAGAACGGTCTCGACTACACGCCCGACCAAATCCAGATCGGCGTCGGCGGTAAGCAGATCATCTTCAACGCCATGATGGCGACGCTCAATCCAGGCGACGAAGTCATCGTCCCCGCACCCTATTGGGTGAGCTACACGGACATCACTGCCTTCGCGGAAGGCACGCCCGTCGTGATCGAATGCCGCCAGGAAAACAACTTCAAGCTCTCACCCGAACAGTTGGAAGCGGCGATCACGCCGAAGACCAAATGGCTGTTCCTCAACAGCCCCTCGAATCCGACCGGCGCGGCTTATTCCAGGTCGGAGCTAAAGGCGCTGACCGACGTGTTGATGCGCCACCCGCAGGTGCTGATTTTCGCCGACGACATTTATGAGCACATCACCTATGACGATTTCGAGTTCGCGACGCTGGCGCAGGTCGAGCCCGGTCTCTACGACCGCACCTTGACCATGAACGGCGTCTCCAAGGCCTATTGCATGACCGGTTGGCGCATCGGCTATGGTGCCGGGCCGAAAGAATTGATCCAAGCGATGAACGTCATTCAGTCGCAAAGCGTCTCCGGCGCCGCATCGATCAGCCAATGGGCCTCCGTCGCCGCACTCGATGGCGACACCAGCTTCATCGCCGAGCACAACAAGGTCTTCAAGGACCGCCGCGACATCGTCGTCGGCATGCTGAATCAAGCGAACGGTATCAATTGCGCCACGCCGGAAGGTGCCTTCTACGTCTATCCGTCCTGCGTCGGGTTGATCGGCAAGACGACCGAGGCCGGCAAAGTGTTGGGATCGGATGAAGATTTCGCCGCTGCTCTACTGGAGCAAGAAGGCGTCGCTGTCGTCTTCGGCGCCGCCTTTGGCCTCTCCCCTCATTTCCGGATCTCGTATGCGTATGCGACCGACGATTTGGAAGAAGCCTGCCGCCGCATCCAGCGGTTTTGCGGTTCGCTGAAGTAAGGCTGAGGGGGGCTGCGATCTACCGCGCGTAGTCGTCCATCCCCGCACGCTCCAGCTGGCGCAACAGCATCGGCCATTCCTTACCGACTTCAATGAAGCCGCCGGGGCCGTACATGCTGAGACCCATGTCGATGGATTTCTGTTGGGTCGCCGCCGAGATATCTTGCAGCTCCGCACCGCCACTCATCGCGTCAATTTGGTGGCGGCACGCGGTTTCGATCCGGTAGATGAAAACGAAAGCCTCGCCAACCGTTTTGCCAACCGACAACAAGCCGTGATTGCGCAGGATCAGGATTGATTTGCCTTCCATATCCTTCACGATCCGCGGCTGTTCGCCCGCGTCTACCGCCGGGCCTTCGAAATCGTGATAACCGGTCCAGCCCATGATCGTCAGCGCCTTTTGGCTGTTCGGCAGCAAGCCGTGCTTCTGCATCGAGACGGCGGTACCGTAACGGCTGTGGGTATGGAGCACGCAGTGACGGTCGTCGCCCGACATGTGAATCGCGCCGTGAATGACGAAGCCCGCCGGGTTCATCGGATAATCGCTGGCACCCAAAAGGTTCCCCTCGCCGTCGACCTTGATCAGAGACGAAGCCGTGATCTCCTCGAAGAACATGCCGAAAGGGTTAAGTAGGAAATGATCCTTGGTGCCCGGCACCCGCAGTGAGAGATGCGTGTTGTTGAGATCAGTCCAGCCATAGAGCGCACAGAGGCGATAGGCGGCGGCCAACTCACAACGGGCCTGCCATTCCTCGGGACTGATATCGGACGGCCGCCCGTCCTGCGGAAATTCAATGATCGTTGATTCGGACATGATACCTTCCTTATGACGCGATATTTGTTAGCAACAAATCTAGGTCGAATCGCGCAAATCAAAATGCACCGCAATCTCGCCTAGTTCTCTTGCCGCCTCGACCTAACTCAAGACTCGCATTTTTACGAACGCGACGGAGGAGCCGTGCCGATGGCCGACTATCAGAAACCGATCCCGCAAGCATCGCCCGAGACCGAGCATTATTGGGCCGGATGTAAAGAAGGCAAGCTGCTGTTGCAGCGCTGCAAGGATACCGGCAAGGCGTATTTTCCGCCGCGCCCGTTCAGCCCCTATACGGGCTCGCGCGAGGTCGAGGTCTTCGAGGCCTCGGGCAAGGCGACGCTGTTCAGCTATGTCATCAACCATCGCCCGCCGAAGGGGTTCGAGGACGAGGCACCTTATGCCATCGCCGTCGTCGAGCTTGTGGAAGGCCCGCGCATGATGGCCAACATCACCGAATGCGAACAAACACCTGAAGCGCTGGAACTCGATATGGCGCTGGAAGTGGTTTTCGAAGACATATCGGACGAGATTTCATTGCCGAAATTCCGGCCGGCGAAAGGTTGAGGGGAGTATAGACAATGAAACCAGGTTCAATCGCCGTTGTCGGCGCCTGTGAGACCACAGAGCTCGGCAAGATCCCCAATATGTCCAACATTCAGCTGCATGCGGATGCGGCCCTCAACGCCATGGCGGAGACCGGCCTGAAGCCGAGCGATATCGACGGCATCGCCTGCTGCCGGGAAGAGCCAACGGAGATGGCGCATTATCTCGGTATCACGCCGAAATGGGTCGACGGCACTGCGGTCGGCGGCACCTCCTTCCTAATCCATCTGCGTCATGCCTGCGCGGCGATCAATGAAGGGCTCTGCGAGACCGTCCTGATCACCCATGGT
>JABJCS010000233.1 GCA_018665505.1 Alphaproteobacteria bacterium | reverse complement strand
TGGCGACCATTCCGCCATCCATGTGGCCCTAACTGCGGCGACTTCTGCCTCGATCTGGTGTCTGTCACCCGAGCCTCTGTTTTCGGTCTTTTCTTTGATGCAAGCGATCAGGGCTTCAACGGTCAGGCGCGTGTCGCCGACGAGCCCTACATCTACAGCCTCGTCCTTATTGAGGTCGTCCGGGTTATTGGTATTGTGAATGATAGTCTTTCCCGGATTAATCTTTTGGGCATAGGGCGAGCGAGTCAGGCTGCTACCAAGCGCCAATATAACGTCGCTATTGGTGAGCCAATGATGAGCGGGGCCAGTGGTTGTACCGCTGCCAGAACCCAGAGAAAGTGGATGGCGTTCATCAAAAGCTGACTTACCGGGCATAGTGCAAAACACTGGTGAAGCTGTTAATTCGGCGAGCTCGCGCAAGGCCTCGGTTGCTCGGGAGAACAACACCCCGGAACCGGCCCATATTACCCTTTGTTTTCCGTTTAGAAATGCAGTCGCCGCTTCTTCAATAGCGCTTGGTTCCGGTAGTTGGCGGTGAATTTTCGGAGATTTATAGGTCTGCATGGCCTCAGGTACTTCTTGGGCACACACATCGGCTGTGAGCTCGACCACGACCGGCCCGGGTGTGCCGTTTCGCAATGCATGAAAAGCGCGACGCATGACGTCACCGACCTGATTGGGTGTATAAATTGCCTCAACTTGTTTGACCCAGCCTTGATAGTTCTGGGCAGCAGTAAAATTGGGTTTGACCGAAAGACGGTCCAAATTGTTGCCGCCAAGGAATACTAGGATTGGAATATTATCGGCATAAGCTTGGGCAATGCCCCCCATGGCATTCTCTGCGCCAGCTTGGGCTTGAACAGCCACGACGCCGAATTTCTGCCTGTCGCTAATGCGGCTGTAGCCGTCAGCTGCCATAACGGCGCCTCGCTCATGGCGGAATGCCACAGGCCGGATACCCACTCGGGCAACGGCAGAAATTAGCGGATTGCTGGGGAAACAGGACATCCAATCCACGCCTTCCTGTTTCAATATTTGCGCAATGTAGTCGATGCCGTTCATCAGTAGTCTCCCCAGGCAAGATTCGCCTTCATGAAATTTGAGTTGGCATTCCCGATCTTCCACTGAACACCTCCGCAATAGTTAAAGGTGCTGGCTTGTGCGCGCAATTGGGTTTTCAGATGTGCTGTTTGGCGCCAAGGCCATTGAACAGGCTTTCTTGAATGGGTCGCGGTTGGTGAGATGGTCATCGATTTCATGGGACCGTCGGCAAGCGTGGGCCAAATCTCCTGATGAAGCCCTGCATCCGGAAAGAACGGTCGCACCCCGATCAGAGACCTCTTGATATAAGGGGCGATAATCTTTGGCAGGTCGAACGCCATAGCTCTCTGGGTCTTGGTTTCTGCCGCCGTGAACTGGAGCCGATACGAACGGGCCGCACAGCCATTCGACGAGTTCCGGGGGCGGCATAGATTGTTGCGCACACCAATTGAGAGTTTCAGATCATCGCAATATACACACCCATCTGCAATCTCATCGCAATCGAAAACCCGGTGATTCAAGCGGAGATGGGTCGTATGAGGGAAAGGGAGACACAGTGAGCAAATTCCTGTTATTCGAGATCGACGACGGCATCGCCACCTTGACGATGAACCGTCCGGAAAAGCTGAATGCATTCACCAGCGAAATGCTTACCGGATTGATTTCGGCTCTCGATGAATGCGAGTCCCGCGACGATGTCCGCGCCGTGATCCTGACCGGCGCCGGGCGCGGATTCTCGTCAGGCGGTGATATCGGCGGCATGGGCAGCGACTCGGACAGCCGACCCCATGTCACGAAATCCCGCATTTGGGACGAAATACAGGCTTTCCCAAAACGCGCAGCCCGCTTCGAGAAACCGCTCATCGCCGCGGTCAACGGGGCAGCCGTTGGCGGTGGCATGGACCTCGCGTTGGCATGCGATATCAGAGTGGCCGGAGAAAGCGCCCGGTTTGCCGACACTTACGCGAAAATCGGTTTGCTGCCCGGTGGCGGCGGTGCGTATTTCCTGCCCCGTTTAGTCGGCAAAGCCAGAGCGCTGGAGCTCCTGTGGACCGCTGATTTTCTCGACGCGGCGTCGGCGCTTGAAATTGGCCTGGTAAATCATGTGTACCCGGACGACGAACTGATGGCGTCGACGATGCAACTTGCACGACGGATCGCTGAGATGCCGCCGCTTTCGATCCAACTGATCAAGCGTACGGTGAATCAAAGCCTTGAATCCGATATGGCGACGGCCTTGGACCTCGTCAGTTCGCATATCGCCATTGCCCGCGCCGGACACGATCATCCGGAAGCCATCAAGGCGTATCGCGAGAAACGAAAAGGCACCTACAAAGGATACTGAAACCCAATCATGTCGCCAGCGGCGATCGGCAAGCCGGTGAAGGTCACTCAGGCGTTCGAAGGAGAAAGAGAATGCAAGATCAATTTGACTATATCGTTATTGGCTCCGGCTCGGCTGGTGGCATCATTGCGGCACGGCTGAGCGAAAACGGAAAACACCGTGTTCTCTGCCTCGAGGCCGGAGAAAAGGACGAGAGCTACTTCTGGACCAAGGTGCCTGTCGGCGCTGCCAAGCTCTACGACGACCCATCCGCCAATTGGTGTTATTGGTCGGAGCCGAACGACGCATCTGCAGGACGCCAGATATACGTCCCACGTGGGCGCATTCTCGGTGGCTCAAGTGCGATCAATGGAATGGTCTGGGTGCGCGGTCAAAAGCAGGATTTCGATCAATGGGCACAACTCGGGTGCACCGGATGGAGCTTTGACGATGTCCTGCCACTGTTCAAGAAGATGGAGAATTACGGCGGCGGCGATGACGAACTTCGCGGCCGCGGTGGTCCGATCAGAATTACCGAAGCCTCCAAGGTGACGAAATTTTACGATCTGCTGATCCAGTCCGCAGAGGCGATCGGCATTCCCTACAATCCTGACTATAACGGCGCCAGTCAGGAAGGCATCTCACTGGCCCAAGGGTCGATCCACAAAGGCAGGCGGCAAAGTACGGCCAACTGCTATCTGGCGCCGGCTCGCAACCGGCCGAACTTAACAATCGAAACTGGTGCGGAAGCCTCTTCCTTGATTATGGACGGCAAACAGTGTGTCGGGATTCGTTACAAAAAGGCAGGCCAAGAGCGCGAAGCGCGCGCCGCCCGCGAAGTCATCGTCAGCTGCGGCACGATGAACTCGCCGAAACTGCTGGAGCTCTCCGGCATCGGCCGGCCAGAAATCTTGCGCCAACATGGAATCGACATCGTGCACGAACTGCCCGGCGTCGGCGAAAACCTGCGCGACCATTTCGGGCCCCTGTTGAAGTACGAAGTCACCGCGCCGGGCATTTCACTTTCCGAAGTAAGCAGCGGCTGGAAATACATCCGCGAAGGGCTCCGCTATATTCTCCTGCGAAAGGGATTCATCGCCCAATCAATGGGAACGGGTCGTGTCTTTTTCCGCACGCGCGAGGGATTGGAATCGCCGGACGCCATGCTTTCGATCATTCCCTACATCGCGCTTCTGGAAGACGGCCAGCGGAAAATCTCGCCGGAGCGCGGCATCAGTCTTTTCGCCCACACCCAACGGTCTGAAAGCACCGGCAGCCTGCACATTAAGTCCGCGCGGCCCGAGGACGACCCCGCGATCAACTACAACTTCCTCGCCGCGGAATACGACCGCGAAACCAATATCCGCGCCGTCCGCAAGGCTCGGGAGCTGATGGCTACCGCGCCGCTTAGCGATGTTATTGGCGAGGAGATGGAGCCCGGAAAAGACGTGCAAACAGATGACGAAATTCTCGACTACATGCGGAATTACGGCCAAACCACCTACCACCCGACGGGCACCTGCAAGATGGGCCGTGACCCAATGGCCGTCGTCGACGAAAAGCTGCGGGTCCATGGCCTGCAAGGCCTGCGCGTCGCCGACGCCTCGATTATGCCGACCATGACCTCCGGCAACACCAATGCGCCAAGCATGATGATCGGCGAGAAATGCGCGGATATGATTCTCGCGGAAGTATGAATGGCGGTGCTGTCAGACGAACGCAAACTCGTCTTAGTTTGCCGATCCGATGTGGCGATTTATGCAGCAGAAAGTCGCTGCCATTCGACAAGCGCAGCTTCGCGTTTTTCCTTAAAGTCGTCTCGTGAGATGAGATGTCTTTCGTGGTTGAAGTGATTGCA
>JABJCS010000232.1 GCA_018665505.1 Alphaproteobacteria bacterium | reverse complement strand
CCCGATATTGGCGCATTACCGACGCCCTAGGACGGGTGCAGGAAGTGCGGGGGCCCGGCGTTGTGGGCGAACAACCGGTGCTGGATCCCGGCGAGGCGTTCGAATACACCAGCGGGACGCCGTTACCGACACCGTCCGGCATTATGGCGGGTATCTATCAGATGGAAGCGGCGGGCGGCGAACAGTTCGATGTCGAAATTCCCGCTTTCTCTCTGGACAGTCCCCACCAGGCGGTCAATTTGAATTAGTGGGCCTTTGGATCGTGTAGGCGATCGGCCGAAAGGACGTAACTTGACCCTGAACAGCGAAAACACGGACCGCCACGGTACGACCGGGGATGCGGCGGAGGAAGCTGCGGCATCCGTCGTCAGCCGCGACGAAGTCGAGGCCGCGGTTCGTAAGCTCATTCATTGGATCGGCGAGGATCCGGACCGCGAGGGTTTGGTCGACACGCCGAAGCGTGTCGTGAAGGCTTTCGAGGAGTTTTTCTCAGGCTATAAAACGGACCCGACCGAATTTCTGGAGCGTACCTTCGAAGAGACGGACGGCTATGACGAAATGATCGTGTTGCGCGATATCGCTTTCGTCTCTCACTGCGAGCATCATATCCTGCCGGTCGTCGGAAAGGCGCATGTGGCGTATTTGCCCGATAAACGGGTCGTCGGCATAAGTAAATTAGCCCGCGTCGTCGAAGCCTTTGCGCGGCGGCTGCAGATACAAGAACGGATGACGGCGCAGATCGCCAATGCGATCGAAGCGGCGCTGCAGCCACGTGGGATCGCGGTGGTGATCGAAGCGGAGCATCAATGCATGACCACGCGCGGAGTGATGAAGCCCGGGGTATCGATGGTGACGAGCCGAATGCTCGGCGCTTTCCGGGACGATGCGAAAACCCGGCTCGAATTCGAGTCTATTATCGGCAAACGCTCCGGCTGAGATCATAATCGCTGGCCGCTGGACAAACGACAGCCGTGATCGGATCATGGCGGTTGCGTGACTCAGCTCGGATGAGAGAGACGTGCTCGACTTCAGGCCTATCCTGTTCATTACCGGTGTATTGATGCTGCCTTTGGCGGTCGCAATGTGCCTGCCCGCGATTGCCGATGCCTCGGCGGATAATCCCGATTGGCAGGTCTTCCTGACCGCTTCCGGGTTTACTCTGTTTGTCGGTGGCATATTGGCGCTGACGTCGCGGGGCAATGTGCGCACGATCACGCCGCGCCAGGGGTTTGTGCTCACCACCTTCTTATGGATCGTCATTCCAGGATTCGCGGCACTTCCCTTCGCCTTCTCGGATTTGGATTTGAGTTACACCGATGCCTTCTTCGAATCCATGTCCGGATTGACGACGACGGGATCGACAGTCATCCGATCTCTCGATGTCGCACCTCCCGGCATTTTGATTTGGCGCGCCTTGCTGCAATGGCTCGGCGGTATCGGCGTGATCGCCATGGCGATCGCGATTCTACCGTTGTTACGGATTGGTGGCATGCAGCTGTTTCGGATGGAATCTTCCGACCGCTCGGAAAAAGTCCTGCCGCGCACGACGCAGCTCGTGGCATATATCGGGTTTATTTACCTCGGGACGAGCGTTGTTTGCGCCTTGGCGTATTGGGCGGCCGGGATGTCGGGGTTCGATGCCATCGCTCACGCCATGACGACCATCGCGACCGGCGGCTTCTCGACTTATGACGCCTCGCTGGCACATTTTAAAAGCCCTGCCATCGAATATATTGGCGTTGTGTTCATGTTGATTGGCAGTTTGCCATTCGTCCTATATCTGCGGGCCCTGCGCGGTAATGCCAGACCGTTGTTTCGCGACGACCAGGTGCGGTTGTTCCTATTGATTGTCATCATCGCGATACTCTCTATTGCCTATTACCGCTATGCTTCGGGCGTCGAGATCGGCGCGGCGTTGCGGGAATCGGCTTTCAACGTGGTGTCGATTATTACCGGGACTGGCTATGCGACGGCTGATTACAGCGCCTGGGGGCCGTTTGCGCTGATCGGTTTCTTTTTCCTGATGTTTGTCGGTGGGTGCGCCGGGTCGACGACGTGCGGTATCAAGGTTTTCCGTTTCCAGGTGCTGTTTGCAACCGCGGTTACGCAAATTCGCCGACTGTTGGAGCCACACGGGGTTTATCTCGCCTATTACAATCGGAAACCGATTCCGGAAGAAGTTTCCGCCTCTGTCATGGCGTTCTTCTTCCTCTACGCCCTCAGCTATGTGGCGATTGCCGTCGGTCTTGGTTTGTCCGGAGTCGATTTTTTAACCGCGGCGTCGGGCGCCGCAACTGCGATTTCCAATGTCGGGCCGGGCCTCGGGCCGACGATCGGGCCCGCGGGCACATTCGCGACGCTTCCCGACCAAGCGAAGTGGCTGCTCTCTGCGGGTATGCTGCTCGGGCGTCTCGAACTTTTTACGGTAATCGTATTGTTGATCCCGTCATTCTGGCGCGACTGAGGATTATTTCAGGAAGGCTGCCAGATGTTTCCGGATTTGTGCTTCGAACGTCCGGTCGAAATCACTCATGAGTTTCTCGGTTAATTCATACCAGAGCGTGCGGCGCTCCCTCAGAGTGGCGTTCTCCGGGACCGTGCGATTCCGTAGGCTGGTGGCGACGGCATTTGCACTGCTCAGTCCCTTACCGTCGGTTGCCTCGATCACGACCTCGACTTTCGCGTCATAACGCTCCGATTGTTCCGTCGTGAATGTTCCTTTGATACCACCGAGCTGCTTCAAGCGGGCCTCGACTACGCTGGCATCGCGAATGGTGACGACGGCACGCCCGCTGGTACCTGACGCTCGGAGCCGATCCACGACCCAACGCTCCACCGCGATATGCGGCGGCACCGGCATTTCGTGCTCAATGTGCGGCGCTTTGAGAGGCGGCTCGAACAGGTGGACGATATCGATTTCCCGGACATCGAGAGAAATCGGCGGTAAATGCTGGAACGTCTGCTCGGGAAAACTGCGTTGATTAACCGGCGTTTCGCAGCCGACCACAGCCAACACGAAGACGATCAAAAGGGATCGGAAAGACAACTTTATCATGGCCACAATATGCGACCACTCGCCTCGGCCTTCAAGAGGCGCGTGCAGCCTCTATTTGGGTCGCGTCGAACCATTCTTCTGTGCTGCAGAATTCGCATTTGATCGAGATACGGCCGTCGATCTTGTAATCCTCGATTTCCTCCGCCGATAACATCCGAAGAATACCTTCCCCCCGATCCCGCGAGCACTGGCAAGAGAACCGCAGCGGCAGGGCATCGAATACCCGGACACCGTCCTCGTGGAACAGCCGGAACAGCAATTGATGCGCCGTGAGGGTGTCGGAAGTCAATTCGCTCTTCTCGCAGCTGCCCATCAGAATTGTCGCACGCCGCCAAGCTTCATCCATCTCTTCCTTGCGGAGGCTCAGCTCATCTTCGGGCAAGCGTTGTAACATCAGTGCACCGGCTCTCCATCCGCCCTTACCGTCTTTTTCCGCAGCCATGGTGATGGCGGCGGAAAATTGGTCCGATTGCTGGAAATAGTGGTGCACGCAGTCAATCAGGGTCGCGCCCTGTAACTCGACGATGCCTTGATAAAGTTCCGCATGCTCGCCCTGGTTGACGGTAAAGGCGAGATATCCGGCGCCAAATAATCGGGGCACGGGCGAGCCCTCGATCTCCGCCTCGTCCGGAACGTCGTCGCCGACGCTGGCATATGCGCGCACGCCACCATCGGTGGTCACATCCGCCGCCATCAGGCTGACCGGCCCGTTACCCTTGGCCTGTAGGGTGAAAACGCCGTCGAACTTTAATGTGGCTGAAAGTGCCGATGCCAAAACAACGAACTCCGCCATCAGGGCTTGGACAGCGGGCGGCAGGTCGTGGCGCCCGATGACATCGCTCACCGTCGGTCCCATACGGATCAAGCGGCCTCGCAGGCCGCTTGCTTCGATCAGAAATGGTTGGATAAGGTCGTCGTCAAGACTCACGTTAGGCACCAGGTCAGTATGCCTTTCTGCGCATGCAGCCTATTCTCGGCTTCGTCCCAAACGACAGATTGGGGCCCATCCATGACGTCGGCGGTGACTTCCTCACCGCGGTGGGCCGGCAGACAATGCATGAAAATTGCCTCTGATTTCGCAAGCCCCATGAGCTGGCTATCGACCTGATATGGCCGCAGCAGGTTATGGCGGTCGCTGATCCCTTCGTCCCCCATGGAAACCCAGACATCAGTCGAAACGCAATCCGCATCGGTTGCGGCTTCGGTGGGGTCGTTGGTCAATAATACACGGGCACCGTTCTCTTGGGCCCATTTCATGACGTCTTGATTCGGCTGCAATTCATCCGGGCAGGCGAGGCGCAACTCGAACCCGAGTCGGGTTGCGGCGTGAATCCAACTGGTCGCCATGTTGTTGCCGTCGCCGCACCAGGCAATGGTCTTGTCTTCGACCGGACCGAGATGTTCTTCGATGGTCATGACGTCGGCCATGATCTGGCAGGGATGAGAATCGTCGGTCAGGCCGTTGATGACGGGAATGGTCGCATTTTCCGCCATATCGATCAGGTTCTGCGGGTTTGACGTACGGATCATGATCGCATCGACATAGCGCGAGAGCACTTTCGCCGTATCAGCCACCGTTTCGCCTCGACCTAGCTGCATATCGGTATGATCCAGGACGATGGTCTCGCCGCCCAGTTGGCGCATGCCGACGTCAAAGCTGACGCGGGTCCGCGTCGACGCCTTCTCGAAGATCATCGCCAGACATTTGCCTTCGAGCGGGCGCGGGTTCTCTGCCGCGCCCGTCTTAAAAGCGACCCCGAGATCGAGCTGCTCACGCAGCGTTTTCTCGTCGAATTGGTCCAGGTCGAGGAAGTGCTTAGGCGCCGCCATCTCCGTGCTCCCAAGCGCTCGCGACCTTGTCGAGGATATCGATCGCCTCATCGACATGTGAACTTTCAATGATCAATGGCGGCAAGAAACGTACGACATTGTCGTCCGCCGGCACCGTCAAAAGACCGGCATCGCGCAGCTTGTTCCACATTTCGAGGTTCGTGACCTTGCAGACGAATCCCAGCATGAGGCCCTTACCGCGGACTTCCTGGAACACGTTCGGATGTTTGGCAACCAACGCTTCCGCTTTCTCAAGCAGATAGCCCGCGACCTTTTGCACGCCATCGAGGAAACCGTCGCGGGTGACTTCTTCCAGCACCGTCAGCGCCGCCGTTGCCGACAGATAATTGCCGCCATAGGTGCTGCCATGGGTGCCCGGCACCATGCCTTGTGCGGCGTCCGCCGTTGCCATGATGGCACCAATCGGCATGCCGCCGCCGAGGCCCTTGGCCACCGCCATGACGTCCGGCTCGATTCCGGCCCATTCATGCGCCCAGAGTTTGCCCGTGCGTCCCATGCCGGTTTGCACCTCGTCGAAGATCAACAGCAGACCGTATTCGTCCGCCGTCGCACGCAATCCTTTCAAATACTCGATATCCGCTGGACGGATACCGCCTTCGCCTTGAATCGGCTCGACGACGATGGCTGCGGTCTCGCCGGTAATGGCGTTACGTAGTTCATTCAAGTTGCCGAACGGAACTTGATCGAAGCCTTCGGTCTCCGGTCCAAAACCGGCCAGATGCTTCGGGTTCTTCGAGGCTGACAGCGTTGCAAACGAGCGTCCGTGGAAAGAACCGGAACAGGTAATGACGCGGAACTTTTCCGGATGCCCGATGGCGTCTTGATATTTCCGGGCCAGCTTGATGCAGCCTTCGACCGCCTCGGCGCCGGAATTTCCGAAAAATACCAAATCCGCGAATGACGTCTTGCAGAGGAGCTCCGCCAGCGCGGTCTGCTGCGGGATATGGTAGAGGTTCGATGTATGCCACAACGTGCCCACTTGATCCTGCAGTGCCTTCACTAGCCTGGGATGGGAATGGCCGAGCGCATTCACAGCGATACCTGATCCGAAATCGAGGTATCGTCGCCCATCCGTCGCAATAAGATAGACGCCTTCACCTTTTTCGAATGATATATCGGCCCGCCCGTAGGTGGGCATGACGGCTGTGTTCACGGCCTTATCCTCCTGCCATAAGTACAAAAAATAACCTCCCGCGAGGCGGGAGGGCGTGGAGTATCAGCGCATTCGGTGCAGACTGTCAATGCGTTCGCGTGATTTTTGAATGCTGGGAAACCGCCGAGTCGAGACCGATTTGCATGAATTCAGGGTCCGGAATGGCCAACGGCGGCGAATGGCTCGCCGCCGTTGGTTTTTTGGTTCGCAGTGCCGATGCCAATTGGGAGGGGCAGGGTGGGCGTACGACGCTGCGTTCCAATCCGTTTCGAGACTGTCTTGCAACCGTCTCTATGATTGACACTATGATGGATGCTGGGCAGCTTTGCTGTGATGGCGATCACAAGGGTTAAATAAAATTAACCACTCTTCGAAAAAAAGTTCTGAGGCGGAGGCCAAGGAAGAGGATCGGCGGAAAAAACGCCTACCGAAGAAAGCCACTCCGAAGCACCTTGAGCGTGTGGGCCTGTATTATTTGGAACGCTATGCGAGCTCGTCGGAGAATCTCCGCCGCGTATTGATGCGCCGGGTTGAGCGCTCGGCGCGGGCCCACGGTACAGACCGCGACGAGGGGGCGGAAGCCATCGACGGCATCATCCAGCGGTTTCAGGAATGGGGTTATTTGGATGACAAAGCCTATGCTGAAATGCGGGCGGGCAGCTTGTTCCGCCGGGGCACGTCACGGCGTGGTATCCGATATCAATTATCGATGAAAGGTGTGTCAGAAGACGCGATCGATGCGGCGCTGGAGAGTGTGTTTGAAAATGAGGTCGATCCGGACCGCCGCGCCGCCATTGCTTATGCGCGCCGACGGCGGATCGGACCGTGGCGGAAGGATAATCGGGAGACATTTCGGGACCGAGATCTCGCCGCGCTGGGCCGGCAGGGCTTTGCCTATGGCATCGCTCGCTGGATCGTGGAGGCCGACTCGCCGGAAGCTTGTGAAGCTAGTCTTTCGGCTGACGAGGAGGAGCGTTTCGAACATTGAGCCGCCCATTCGCTACTTCCTGTTGGCTCGGTAAGGCGATGAGGCGGCGGCGTTGTGCGGCTTTCGTTGCCGGTGTCGCGGCATAGACCTGCTTTGTTGCCTCGACCATCACCACCCCCGAGACGGCGTTGAAAAACCGATCGCCGATTTGCTCGAATGCAGCGGCGGAGTGCAACAGCACGCGTTGTTGGGTCGGCGGCAGGTAGAGGGCGTGTTCCGTGTGCAGCGGCGTGAATAGGCAATCCCGCAACAGCCGTTTGAGTTGACCTGAGCTGTACGGGTGGCCATGTCCGATAGGCGTGCTCTCAATTCGCGCCCAAATACCACGACGATTGGGGGCGACGATCAACAGCCGGCCATTGCCCGACAGCACGCGCCATGCCTCCCGCATCATGCCGCGCAGATGTTCGCTATACTCGGCGGCGTGAACCAGCAACAGCCTGTCCACAGAGAGGTCGGGGAATGGAAGTTCCGCTTCGTCAGCAAGGGTGACGAGGCCCGGCTCGTCGCTCGGCCAGGCCATGACACCTTGCGCCGCGGGGGCCAGCGATGCGACTCGTTCGGCTTCGTCCAGGAACGGGCGCAAATAGGGTGTCGCGTATCCAACTCCCAGCACCGTCATGCCCCGCACGTCTGGCCATAGCATGCGAATTCGCTGCCGGATCAGGCGGCGCGCCACCTGTCCCAGGCGCGAACGGTAGAACTCGTGCAAATCGACAACGTCACTCCACATCTGTATAGCCTAGGCCAATGATGATGATGAACCCAGAAGATATTATCGCAGCACTTCAGTTGGAGCCACACCCCGAAGGTGGTTGGTACCGAGAGACCTATCGTGCGAAGGCGGCGGGTCTCGAGCGGGCGGCGTCGACCGCTATTTACTATCTCTTGGAGGCTAATGAACGTTCCCATTGGCATCGCGTGACGGATGCTGACGAAATTTGGAATTGGCATGCTGGGTCGGCACTTCGGCTATCGATATCATCTGACGGCGAATCAGAGACCTCCGTCAGGTTAGGTGCCGATTTGGCCACAGGCGAACGGCCGCAAGCGGTGGTGCCCAAGGGCGCGTGGCAAGGGGCGGAGCCGATAGACGGATGGTGCCTGGTGAGTTGCATCGTTGCCCCCGGTTTCGAATTCGACGGGTTCGAGATGGCACCGGAAGGCTGGAGCCCTGGCGATGACTGAGCAGATCCCAACATACAAGGCGTTGACGGATACTTTCGCTGGATACGGGCTGATCCCGCGCGGCGGATTTCACCCGGAGCCGGAGGATGGGGTCCCGGGGAATGTAGCGACACTCATCTTAGTTGGAAACGCTGGGCCGGACATGTGGGGCGAATTCACCGAAATGCCCTTTGATTTACCGAACGCATTGGACCATTGGTCAAAATGCGCCATCGATGCCGTGGCGTCGAGCGTCGGTGCTGAAGCGCTGTATCCGTTCGGTGGTCCGTCATTTCTGCCGTTTCAACGCTGGGCGCAAAAGGCGGAGCCGGTTCACTCGTCGCCATTGGGTATCTTAATTCATCCCGAATATGGTCTCTGGCATGCGTATCGGGGTGCTTTGGCTTTCAGCGAGGTCATTGACCTGCCCCCTCGAGACGAACGTCCATGGCCATGTGAGACCTGTGCCGATAAGCCGTGCCTTTCGGCGTGTCCGGTCGGAGCTTTCAGCGACGACGGCTATGATGTACCGGTGTGTGCGGGCCATCTAAATACGGATGCGGGGAGCGATTGTGTGTCGCTTGGATGCCGGGCGCGGCGGCACTGCCCCGTCGGCTTGAATTACACATACTCGCCGCAGCAGGCGGGTTTTCACATGCGCGCCTTTTTGAAGGCGCAATCTTAAGTCAGGTTCGGGCTTTAGCCGACAGCTCGATGACCCGCAGCGTTTCATCCCACAAATTGTAGTCGGGCAAGTCGTCCGGATGGACCCAGCGGGCATCCATCGCGTCGGTGCCCCCTTTTGCCTCTCCCGCCACCCATTCGGCCCAGTAGTCGACCAATGTGTATTGCATGCGGACGCGGCCGTCGTCATCACGGTTTATCGAATCGACGACATCGACCAAGCCCTTTATGTCGACATCGGTCCCGGTCTCCTCCAATACCTCGCGGCGGCCCGCTTCTCGCGTTGTCTCACCCAGCTCCTGGCGCCCGCCGGGCAAGCTCCAAGATCCGGCGCGCGGTGGTTTTCCCCGTTGAATTAACAGGACTTCATCTTCTTTCCAGACGACGACGCCGACGCCGACCATTGGGAAGTCGGGATATTCGCGCGACATGTGGTCTCTCCCATTTGAACCGGGTTTCTTTTAGTCGGGACGCGGTGGGATCACAACTTTGCAGGACCAGCACCACACGATAAAGTTCCGACCAACAATGCATAAATTCCCCAAGGGAGACGAAATATGGAGTACCGGCAACTCGGCGATAGCGGTCTGCAAGTCTCGCCTATCTGCCTCGGTGCGATGATGTTCGGCAGCGCCAGTGACGACAAGTCCGTCGCGCGCATTATCGACTCGGCCCGCAAACGGGGCATCAATTTTATCGATACGGCGGATGGCTATAGCGGCGGCAATTCGGAGAAGATCCTTGGTAAACTACTGAAAAAGGACCGCAAGCAATGGGTTCTAGCGACGAAAATCGGATCACGGCGTGGCCCCGCCAAGTTTGATACCCGTCTTGGCAAACGGCATATGATGCTTGGCATAGATGAAAGCCTAACTCGGCTGCAGACCGATTGGATTGATATCTGGTACCTGCACAAGGAAGACCATGAGACGCCGCTGGCGGAAACGGTGGCGGCCATGGGGGATATCATCGCCTCCGGTAAAGTACTCTATTGGGGGCTTTCTAACTATCGTTCCTGGCGAATGGCGGAAATCGTGCGCCTGTGCGAGCAGATGGGCGTGCCGAAGCCGATCGTCTGCCAACCCTATTACAACGCCATGAACCGGATGCCTGAAGTCGAAGTT
>JABJCS010000231.1 GCA_018665505.1 Alphaproteobacteria bacterium | reverse complement strand
GACTCCTAAGAATTCTAGCGGTTCACTTGACCTTGAGCGGTCCCATCATCCCGGATTCGTAATGTCCCGGGATATTGCAGGCGAATTCCAATTCCGTCGCCTTGGTGAACTTCCAGATGATTTCGCCCGATTTGCCGGGCTCAAGCAGGAGGCTATTCGGATCGTCGTGCGCCATGCTCATGCCTTTCATGCCGCCCGAACTGTGATCCATCTTCATCTTGTCGTGATTTATACGGTCGGCCTCGATCATGCCGTGCTCCATCATCACCATCATCTGCTTTTGATGCTTGGCGTGCATGGCCGCCGTACCGAGGCCGAACTCATGGAGGAATTCGCCCTTATTGGTGATCTTGAAGCGGATCGTCTCGCCGGCTTTCACGTTAATCTCTTCCGGCTCGTAGAGATTGTCCCGCATGGTGATTTCAATGTCCCGGTCGACTTCCGACGCCTTGCCGGGCTCACCGAAATCGAAACCGTGATGGTCACCCATGTGGCCACCTTTCATATGGCCGCCACCCGCCTTCTCGTTCGCAGTGTCGTGTCCATGCCCGCCGCCATGCTTGCCGGCGGATAGAGCGAGGGTAGGGGTGACAACGACCGCCGCCAATGCGATGAAGCCGATTCGGAATTTACGAATACTCATATCATTTGCCTTTCACCGAACCGCGAAATCGAAACCGTCTGGCTTCGTCGCGGTCCTCGTAACCTGTTTGCGTCTCGCCCTCATTCGGGCGTCTTCCAAATTCAGGCCGGCAATCTTGGCGGTCGTAGAGCAGGTATGGTGTGGCGGTCTTCGTGAAGTGTTTGATAGCGGGGCGCGGCACGGGAAGCTCGCGGCGCTGGTAGCACGAAGCCATCGATTCGTAGGAATGCGATGCCGGAACAGGCCGCGGCGGCACCATGACAGCAGACCGGCGCGGTATCGATGTTTTCGTTGGATCCATGTCCGGTGGAATTTCCACCATGATCGTGTTGACCATGATGGGATGCGTTGTCCGTCTTCGCCGCGTGTCCTTGGGTTACCGGTATCAAGAGGGCGAGCGAAAGCGTCACCGCCATTACGGTGAGCAGTCGGGCCAACAACAATATCTTATGATCTCCGGTCACGCTTTTGCGCACTTTCCAAGGTATTTTACCAACAGCATCCTAAACCTTCCGGTGGCTGTAGGGTCAATGAAAAATACTAAAGGATTAATTGGAGCACGACCGAGACAGTGAGAAACGTCAGCGAGATCACGGCGGTCTGGCGCGCGAAGCGAATATACGTTACGCGCAACACTTCGCCGATGACCCTTTGCGCGATGTTCTCTGGCGGCCGGTCCTCCTTGCGTAGGATCAACCAAACCTCGGTTCGTTTGTAAGGACGGGTGCGAGCGAAATGGGCATAGATTGAAAGCGTGGCGGCGACCGAGAGTGAGATCAGCCCGCCCGCGCGCGCCGCCAGCACTGGGTCGAACAACAGACCGAATACCATGCAAAACACGCCAAGCCCGGCGAAGCCACATGCTCGGCCGATGGAAATGAAAGCAGCGTTTTCGATCGCTTCCATGGTGGGTCCCCAATGAATTCAGTCATTGTGGGAGGTTTTTCTACCATCGTGAATGCAAATTTTCGCGAGGGGTTATTCCGCGGCAATCGCGGTTGAGGTCTCAGATTCCAATTGCAGAGAGATTATGCCCTCTTCGCAGGCCTTAATCTGCAACGCCAAATACTTCGAATAGATGCGGCATTGCGCCAAGCTACCGGCGATGAACCAGAGGCCGGGTTGGCCGGTGCGCTTCCACATATTGGCGAGTTCGCCGTCTTCCGCGAACCCCCAAACCAGCCCCGCACGGTCCGCGATTTTGTCACCAAAGAGGAGGCGCATTAAATCTTGCTGGCCCATGTATCCGGTGGCGAGGACCAACAGGTCGGCGGGAATTATTTTCCCGTCCTTCAAGCGAGCGCCTTGCGCGACAACAGTGTCGATCTCATCGAATTGCAGCAATCCGACGTCGCCGTCGATGATCAGTTGCGAGCAACCGACATCCAAATAGTATCCGCCGCCCCGTTGCAGATATTTCATCTGAAAGCCGGTGCCTTCCTCGCCGACATCCATCTTGAAGCCGACCGCGTCGAGTTGCTCCAGCAACTTCTTGTCCGACTTTTGGCTTTCCTTGACGATCATTTGATAGGTGCGCTTGAGGACCGGAAACGGGACCGAGGTGACGATGAGGTCGCAATCCTCTGTCGGCGGTCCTTCCTTGTAGAGCGCGTAAACTAATTGGCCGCTCGGCTCGACACTGACCACGGTTGTTGGGCGGCGTTGGACCAATGTCGCATGAGCGCCGTGGCTGTGAAGGTCCTGCGCCACGTCATGACCGCTATTGCCGGTGCCGAGGATCAACGCACGTTTCCCGTCCCACGGTTCCCCATCGGTATATTCGGTTGAGTGCAGGACTGTCCCCGCGTAGTCGTGGAGGCCCGGCAGGTCCGGCATGTTCTTGATGCCGCTGACGCCGACGGCCATCACCACGTGACGCGGGTGCATGACCCGCTCGCTGCCATCGCCGCGCCGCAAGGTTACGGTCCACTTCTGATCTTTGTCATCATAAGAACCACCGGCGAATTCGGTGTCGGTCCAAATGTTCAACTCCATGGCGTCGGCATAAGATTCGAACCAATTGGCGAGCTTGTCCTTCGGCACGTATGTCGGCCACGTTTCCGGAAACGGCATATAGGGCATGTGATTGACATGCACCTCGTTGTGCAGAGTCAGCGAATGATAGCGGTTGCGCCAATTGTCGCCGATGCGTTTGTTCTTATCGACGATAAGCGTGTCGACGCCGAGCTGGCCGAGGCGCGCCGCGATATCAAGGCCCCCTTGACCACCACCGACGACAATAACCGCCGGATCGCGGTTGTTGTAAGCTTGCGCCGCGATGCGCTGATCGAGCCAGTTCGGCCCGCCGAAATCCCGGGCGTAGCTTTCACCCTTGGGACGATTCCAGCCGGACTTCTCTTCGAAGCCCTTTAATTCTTGGAGGGCGGTGTGGAACATCCAACCCGTCGGGCCATTCGACCCTGGAACCAATCTGAAGATACCGCTGCCGCGCCCGAGCGCCGTCTCGAACCGAAAGATTGTCTCCAAGGTTTCAACACCGGCACGGTGGACAAGACGTGGCGGCGTGCGATCCGGATCAATTTCGAAGTGAGTCGCTTTGGTCTCCGATTGCGCCCGGCATAATGCCGCCGTTAGTTCCGATGCGCCGTTGACGGTGGTCAGATGCCAAGTGAAGGCGAGAACGTCGCGCCAATGGGCCTCTTGTTGGAAGAGGGATTCGAGTTGATTTCGGTCGCCCTTGGAGAGCGCATTTGACAGTGCCGCAAGCCAATCGACGGCTATTGATCTTAGGTCATCGGTATCCCGCGGTAGGCTTGTCATCCCCTCTATCCTTGTTTCGCTAGATTTCGGAATATCCCGACCCTTTGGATTCGATCCCGCGGCCGACGGGATTATCGATCCAGCCAAACTCGCCGAGTATCAACTGACTGTAGGTCACGCGTCCGTTGACCTTCTCCACCGGTTCTGTCGCCAATAATAGGGATGCTTGCGCCATGAGTGAGGGCGGCTCTCCTTTAGGGTCGTCCATGCCTTCGACCAGCTTGTGATGGACGGTACCCGGTGTAGGCACCACGCGTGAGGGCGAGACGGCGGAGACGGCGATATTGCCGCATTCGGCGACTTCTTCGGCCAAGCCTTGGGTAAATCGCTCCAACGCAGATTTGGTGGCGCCGTACATGGTGCCGCCATGGCGCAAGACGCCTTCATAAGGCCCACTGCCGGGGCCGATTGCGGCCCCGGAGCTGATATTGACGATGGCGCAATGGTCGCCCGCTGCACTTTTCGCTTTCATGTCTGGCAGCACATTGCGGGAGAGGATGAACGGCGCGTGCACGTTGATCTTGAAACAGCGGATCCAGCGGTTCGTCTGATAATCCGCGACCGGTATGTAGTAGTTGAGGGCGGCATTGTTCACGAGCACGTCGACCGGGCCATACGCGGCGCGTGCTGCTTCCAGTAACTGCTCGCATCCTTCCTCTTCCGAAATGTCGCAGGCGACGCCCGTGGCTTCGCCACCAGCGTCTTTTATGATCTGGACTGTGCGCGCGAGCGAGCCTTCCAGCATGTGATCACCTTCGTTCAGGGTCCGGGCGGCGCAGACCACGCGGGCGCCTTCGGAGGCGAAGAGTTCAGCGATGGCTTGTCCGATTCCTCGGCTCGCCCCCGTCACCACAACATGCTTTCCGTCGAGTTTGCCCATTTGTCGCACCTCCGTTCGGTTTCCGCCTTTGCCGATTGATGTAGATTAAAGCCTGAGCGTGGCGACAGAGAAGGAAAAGGTGATGTCTGATAGGCAAATGGTCATGGTGGGGTTTATGCAAGCGCAGAATTGCTCGAACTATCCAGCCTCATGGCGGCATAGCGAGTCAGCGGGCGATTTCATGAGTCCGGCCTATTACCAACGTATCGCGCGAGCGCTCGAGGATGGAAAATTCCATCTCGGATTTTTCGACGACCGTCTTGCGATGCCGGATATCTATGGAGCCGACCATGCGGAATCGGTGCGCAATGGCGTGCGGGTGGTGAAAATGGACCCGATACCGATCCTCGCCACGATGGCGATGGGGACGAAATGTCTCGGCCTCGCGGCAACCTGTTCGACGACTTATTATGGGCCGTTTCATATCGCGCGGACATTCATGACCTTGGATCATATGACGGGCGGGCGGGCTGGTTGGAACGTTGTGACGTCGTTAAACGATTCCGAAGCGTTCAATATGGGTGCCGCCGGTACGATCGCGCATGATCGGCGCTATGATCGCGCTGATGAATTGATGAAGACCGTCATCGATATGTGGGGCGCGTGGGACGCCGACGCAATTAAATTGGATAAGTCCGAGGGCGTTTTCGCCGATCCGGAAAAGGTGCGCCGCACGGAGCATGCGGGTGAATGGTTCGACACGAAGGGAACGTTCACCGTGCCGCAATCGCCGCAAGGGCATCCTGTGGTCATTCAGGCAGGGCAAAGCGGCCGCGGTCGGCAATTCGCGGTCGAATGGGGGGAGGTCATATTTACCATTTTGACCAGCATCGAGCAGGGAAAACAGGTTCGAAGTGAGATGCGAGCGGAGGCGGAGCGCCTTGGGCGCGACCCGGATACGATCACAATCGCACCCGCGGTCTATGTAACGGTCGGTGAAACGCAGAGTATCGCCGAGGATAAATACGCCTATATCGACAGTCTCGCGAAACCCATAGACGGATTGGCGCTGCTTTCGGAGGCGCTTAATTTCGATTTTGCAACAAAAAATATGGACGATCCGTTTACCGACGAGGAGTTGGACGGGATTAGCGGATTGCGTGGCATTCTGGATCGCGTGATCCGGTTAAGTGGGACGCCAAATCCGACACTTGCCGATTTCGTGAAACACAGTGGTCGCGGCACTATTCGGGAGGCGCCGCATTTTGTTGGCAATCCGAAACAAGTAGCGGATAACCTGGAAGAATGGTTCGTTGAAGGGGCTTGTGACGGCTTTGTCTTAGCCGCGACCCATATGCCGGGCGCCTATGAGGAGTTCACGCGCTACGTCGTTCCCGAACTCCAGCGCCGGGGTCTGTATCACAAGGAATATAAGGGTACGACATTGCGTGAAAATTTGGGATTGTCTGGATATAGGACCAAATAGCGGCGCTCTCGACCCAAACCCGAAGCGCTTGCGACAGCTGCCCTGTTTCCTGAGCGCGTCGGCGGATCGTCAGTAGATTCCATTTTCCGGCACTCTCCCGGAGACGTGAATTTCACCAAAATGCGGCTTTGGTGATGTTTTGTTAACCATTTCCTTGCTAAAATCAGGCATGATTTTTGCGGCTATTGCCAAAGGTATGGCAGGGAAATGCGTGTTTTAGCAGATGGCTAGTAATCAATTTGATAACGTCGTCGTCCTTTTGGGTGATGAAAAGTCGGAAATGCGCCGACTGTTGCTTGACGCCTTTCGCAGTAACGAATTGCGGGGCGTGCGTGAGTTTTCCAACTTCAAAGCACTGGAAATAGCGGCGTCGGCTGGTGTGCCACCGGATTTGATCGTCACGGACACAGCTATACCCGGCGGCAATGTTTTCGCGATGGTCGAACGCATCCGTACCGGCGATTTGGGTGCAAATCCGTTTGTTCCGGTAATCCTCATGACCTGGAACGCGGATGGTGTGGCCATCAAGAAAGCGGTTGATTGCGGTGTCGACTTCATCCTTGCCGCACCGTTCTCTCCGGCGGATGTCTTTAAAAGAAGGGGCTGTCCCAGATAACTAGCCCATATTTGTTCTAACCCATTGCCTTAGCTGCGATAATTGGGCTGATGGGTCACTGTTGTTAAAACGCCACTCGCACTCCTTTAAGAATAGGCCGAAATGGGCCTTTGGAACACCG
>JABJCS010000230.1 GCA_018665505.1 Alphaproteobacteria bacterium | reverse complement strand
TCGCGCCCAGTAAAGACCGCAAACTAGCGCCCGCTGTCGGCGACCGCGTGCTCGCTCGCCTGCAACACACTGGTGATTCGATATACGAAGGTCGACCTATCCGCGTGTTGGGCCCAGCCGAGCGTTCTCTCCTCGGTGTCTTCGAGCGTGATGAGAAAAAGCGTGGCCGGCTTATCCCGACGGACCGGCGCCACAAATACCCCTATTCCATCGCCCTCGACCACGAAGGCGGTGCGGAGCCCGGTGAATACGTTGTCGCGGAATCCATTCCGGGCGGTGGCCGGGACCAACGCGCACGTATCTTGGAGCGGATCGGCTCCTCCGAAGACCCTAAATCAATCAGCCTCGTCGCCATTCACACCCATGGTCTGCCCGTAGAATTCCCACCCCGAGCCCTGGAACAAGCGGAGCGCGCGACCCCGGTCGCGTTGGATGGCCGCGACGACCTGCGAGCCTTGCCCCTCGTCACCATAGACGGCGCCGACGCACGCGATTTCGACGACGCCGTATTCGCGGCACCGGACGAAGACCCGAAGAACGGAGACGGTTGGCGCATTGTCGTCGCGATCGCGGATGTCGCCTGGTATGTGCGCCACGGCGATCCTTTGGACAAAGCGTCCCGGGAACGGGGGAATTCGGCTTACTTTCCTGATCGCGTCGTCCCCATGCTGCCGGAGAAACTTTCAAACAATTTATGTTCCCTGCGGCCGGGCGAAGATCGCGCTTGTCTCGCCGTCGATATGCGGATTGACGCACACGGCCAACTCCTCGGCCACACCTTTCAGAGGGGCTTGATGCGCTCAGCGGCCCGCCTGACTTATGAACAAGTACAGAGTGCCCGCGACGGTCAGCCCGATGACAAGACCGGTCCGTTGCTGAAAACCATCATCGAACCGCTTTACGGTGCCTTCGCCGCTTTGGCACGGGCCAGAGACAACCGTGGTACACTCGACCTCGACATTCCCGAACGGCAGGTACTTCTGAGCGAAGAGGGCTGGATCGACAAAATCCTGCCCCGAACCCGTCTCGACAGCCACCGCCTTATCGAGGAATTCATGATCGCCGCCAATGTCGCAGCGGCGGAGGCATTGCAATCACGGAAAATGCCGGTGATGTACCGCATTCACGAACCACCCAGCATGGGCAATATCGAGACGCTCCGCGAGGCGCTCGGAGCGCTGGGGTTCAAATTGGCGCGGGCCGGGACGCTACGTCCCCATCATTTCGCGGACCTGCTGGAAAAGGCGGCGGAGACCGACAAGCTGCAAATCGTCAGCGATCTCATCCTTCGAGCCCAATCGAAAGCCGTCTATAGTCCGGAAGACAACGGACATTTCGGTCTCGCACTTCGGCGATATTGTCATTTCACTTCACCTATCCGGCGCTATGCGGACCTACTGGTCCACCGCACCCTGATTCGGGCGTTTAAGCTAGGCGAAGGCGGTCTCCCGCCGGAAGCAGATGAGAGCTTCACCGAAATCGGCGAGCAAATATCCTCGACCGAGCGTCGCGCCGCCGCCGCCGAACGGGACGCGCTGGATCGGTTCACATCGGCCTTCCTCGCGGATCGAATCGGCAGTGTATTCACGGCCCGTATCAGTGGCGTGACGCGGTTCGGTCTCTTCATCTGCCTTGACGAGACCCGCGCCGACGGCTTCGTGCCGATCCGCACCTTGCCGTGGGACAGATATCAGCATGATGAAACGCATCATTGCCTGAAAGGAGATGCTACGGGGCTCACTTTCACGATGGGCCAACGGGTAAAGGCCGAATTACTCGAGGCGGAACCTCGGACCGGTAGCTTGGTGTTCGAACTCGCGGACTTAGATCAGGTGTCTGGCAAGCGTCCACAGAAAGGTGGGCGAAAAAAACGACCGGGGCGGCAAAATAGTCGGCGGCGGCGATAGCCGTAGGTTGGACTCAAAGTCACCTGCAATTAATGTGGTCCGGCGATTGAAGGATATCGGTATCTCCCGCATGCAACGACTCATTCAACCCATCAAACGATTGATGCGCAGGATAGCCGTAATCTGGCTTCCCGTGATGCTAATGGGTGTCGCATCGGGATGTACGACAGCGGTTGTCGCCCATGACAGTAACCAGTTCGATGCCGCGAAGGCGAAAATAGTCTTGGACGCCGGATTCAGCTTTATTCAGGACGTCTACATCGACAAACCGGATATCGCCGATCTCGCCCTCACAGGGTTGAATGGTTTGCGGCGCATTGAGCCTGCTTTGGCCATCGTCCGCTCGCCAAAAAGCGGGCGTGTATCTTTACTGGTTGATGGCAAATCCGAAGCGACTGCCAAGTTGGAGGCGACTCACGATGCCGTCGCATGGGCACGGACGGCGACCCGCTTAATCGAAGCCGGTCGAAATTCTTCGCGCATTCTTAAAGATGCCACCGCCGAAGAAATTTATGCGGCGATTTTTGAGAACATGGCCCATCAACTCGATAAGTATACACGCTATTCCACAGCCGAGGCCGCACGTGAAGAACGGGCGCAACGGGACGGTTT
>JABJCS010000020.1 GCA_018665505.1 Alphaproteobacteria bacterium | reverse complement strand
GTTCGCTGAACTGGAGACCCGGGTGACTGCGTTCGCTGGCGGACATTCTCAACTCCCTTGGATGCGCTGGTTCGGAGGGCTGGTTCCAAAATTTCAAGATGGTCCCTGACATGGCCCGATTCCGGTTCATATTAAACGCAATGTCTTAGAAGGAAACCACCATCGTGTCAGAAACTCCTCGCGGCCCGCTTCAGGGAATTCGTGTCATCGACCTTACGACTGTTATGCTCGGCCCGTTTTGTACCCAAATTCTGGGTGAAATGGGCGCCGATGTCATCAAGGTAGAGCCGCCGGGCGGCGATATCGGCCGCTGGACCGGTGCGTTCAAAACACCGGGCATGTCGTCGGCTTATTTGATGAAGGGACGTAATAAACGCAGTGTCGTACTCGACCTGAAAAAGCCGGAAGCGAAGGAGCCGCTGAAACGCCTGGTCGAAAGCGCCGACGTCTTCGTCCACAATATTCGCCCGAAAGCCGCGGCGCGGCTCGGCATTGACTATGAATCCATTGCCGCGATCAAGCCGGATATCGTCTATGCGGCGGCGACGGGATATGGCGAGGAGGGACCGTTCGTCGACAAACCCGCCTATGACGATTTGATCCAAGGGGCCTCCGGTCTGGCGTCGCTGTTCGGGTCGGTGACGGGAACACCGCGCTACGGGCCAAGCGTGCTAGCCGATAAGACAACTGGATTATTCCTGACCTATTCGATTTCGATGGGGTTGTTCCACCGCGAACGCACGGGCGAGGGACAGAAAATTCACGTGCCGATGTACGAATCTTTCGCCGGTTTCATCATGAACGAGCATATGCAGGGGCGGATGTACGATCCGCCGACCGGGGAAGCGGGCTATCAGCGAATGCTGACGCCGCACCGCCGCCCGTTCCCGACAGCGGACGGATATATCTGCGTGCTGCCCTATAACGACAAGCATTGGGGGCGATTCTTCGATGTGGCCGGAAAGCCTGAATTGGCGAAGGATCCACGGTTTGCGGATCAACCATCACGCTCAAAGAACATCGACGCGCTCTATGAGATCGTCACTGAAATCATGGCCGACCGAACCTCGGCGGAATGGCTGCGTGTTCTCGAAGAAGCTGATATCCCGGTGATGCCAATGAATAGCCCGGAAGACTTGTTCGATTGTCCGCATCTCACGGCGGTCGGCATGTTCCCCGAAGTAGAGCACCCGACGGAAGGAAAAATTCGTCACATCAAAGTGCCGGTTAATTTCTCTAAGACGCCGGGCGGCTATTACCGGCATCCGGAGAATTTAGGACAAAGCACGGCGGAAGCGCTGGCTGATGTTGGCTATTCCGAGGCGGAAATCGCCGCGCTTGTCGAAGCCGGCGCAGCGCATGTGAGAGAGGATTAAGGTGATGTCTGGGAATAAGAGTTATCTAATGTCTGGACATTAATAATTGAAATTTGTTACCAATGAAGGATGAGCAGTCGTCTCACTTTAATTTGGGGTTAAGAGGGATGCCGGACGGAATATCGCGAGGATCTCTGGCCTACGGGTTACGGTTGAGTATCCTGAACAGTGTCGACGACTGTCAGGACTTCTTGAAGCCACATATAAAAAGCGATTGGGAAATATTCTTCGCGGGCGTGAGTTGGCCGTCTGGTCAGATCAAGGCGAACGTTCAGTTCGCCCTCATGGATGATCGCGATACCGCGTATGAAAAAACCAAAAGCGAAGGCGCCACCATCATCCTCGATGAAAGCGATCGCCGCACCCCGCGTTTCGAGATTAATTTGGACGAACGCAGAACGGGCGTTGATCGTCGATTGAAATCGGGGGAACGCGCCGAACGTCCAAAATCGGGCCGGCGCGAGACGACGGGCGAGATTAAAGCTCGTTAGAGGTGGAGGCGCATCGAATCGCGCAACTCGTGGATGTCGATGATTGGCTTCGTCAGATAATGAGCGAAATTCGCGTCCGCGGCTTTCTTGCGTCCTTCCGCACTATCCAGCGCGGTCAAGGCGATGACCGGCATGTTGGCGGTTTTCTCATCTTTTCGGATCAGATTAACGGCATCGAAGCCACACATATCCGGTAATTCCGGGTCGATCACGACTAAATCCGGCCGCAATTCCCGAATGGCGACGATGGCGCCGGCGCCGGTTCCGGCTTCCAACACCGTGTGGCCCCAATCGAGAACATGGTGCTTTACGTAATCGCGGATGCCTTCGGTCTCTTCAACGATCAATACAATGGACATATTCTTGTGCTCGCTATCGATATGGTGACGTTTATTGTTAACCATATTAGCAAGCAATTATTGTGCCATATCTGGGTAGTACATAATGGAATCGTGCTTAAGATTCAGTGTCTTTAGTCGTAATTAGCAGATTTAACCTTAACTAGATTGCGTGACTTTTGGCTATTTTCTCGGCGATATGAGCGCCGGCTGTGATTGATGGATAAAGTGGGTCTGTGCCCGCCTCGCGGCAGGTGGGGAAGCATTCAATCGTGGCATCATAGTTCGGATGCATGAAGTAGCCGATTGATTGACGTCGGCTCATAGCGTCGGCGAGGGCCGACGGATTGGCAACGCGGTGCAGGGTCGATTTCCAGCGATTGTTGGTCCAGCGCGCCATCATATCGCCGAGGTTCACCACCAATTCACCGGCTCCCGCCACGACACCAACCCAACTACCGTCCGGCATTTGCACCTCGAGGCCGCCCTGTTCGGTGGTCATCGCGAGGATGGTTAGGGCGCCAAAATCTGTATGCGGGCCGGTCCGTAGCTGACCGGGGGCGGGCGGTTCCGTCAGAGCGGGATAGTGATGGCAGCTTAGGATTGAAAAATGCCGATCGATTTTTTCGGCGAAATGATCTTCCGGCATGCGGAGTGCCACGGCGAATATCCGCAGGAGGTCGGCGGAGAGTTTCTCAAAACCACGATATAGGGCACTTAAGG
>JABJCS010000229.1 GCA_018665505.1 Alphaproteobacteria bacterium | reverse complement strand
TAGCCCGGGCGCTGGCGAATTCCCCGGCCATTCTCTTGGCGGATGAGCCGACCGGAAATCTCGATACACACACCGCGGATTGCGTGTTTGGATTGCTGGAAACACTCGTTCGCCAGAGTGGACTTGGCGCGCTGGTCGCAACACATAACCTTGATTTGGCAAATAGAATGGACCGTATCCTAAGGCTGGAGAACGGAACACTTCATGAAAGTGCGGCGGCGGCCTGACCCGGGAGAAGAAAATGGCAACTTTTACATTCGACCATGTTCATTTGCGTAGCCCCGATCCGGAAGCGACGGCGGCATTTTATGAGAAAATGTTTGGCGCTGAGATTATCCGGACGGAACAGGGTGGAAAGCCGCGCCTCGATATGAACCTGTGTGGCCAGATGTTTTTCATCGCGCCAGTAGCGCAAGATTCCGAAGTGGGAGCACCGCCCGCATCTCCCTATCAGGGCTTAGATCATGTCGGTCTGACGGTCGATGGGATAGACAGCGTCGTTGCGGATTTAAAAATCAAAGGCGCCGATTTCACCATGGAGCCAACGACCATTCGACCTGGCGTGCGGATCGCCTTCCTCAGCGGCCCCGAAGGCGTGGCGATCGAAATTGTTGACCGCAACGCTCAATAGACAATCCGAACAACTTCGATCTCTTCGACGCCTGCCGGCGTTCTTAGAACGACGACGTCACCTTCACGGGCTTTGTGCAGCGCGCGGGCAATCGGGGATATCCAACTGACCTGACCTTGGTCTGAGCGAGCCTCGTCAACTCCGACGATGCGGATGGTGTTCTCATCTCCGTCGCTCGTCTCGTACGTTACGGTGGCGCCGAAGAAGATTTGCTCCAGGCCTTTCTGTCGCGCGGGATCGACGATTTCAGTGTTGTCCAATCGCTTCATCAGAAATCTCATCCGACGATCGATCTCACGCAGACGTTTCTTGCCGTAAATATAATAACCGTTCTCGGAACGGTCGCCGTTGCCCGCCGCCCACGAGACGACTTCGACGATCTTTGGCCGCTCTATATTCCGCAGTTCGCGTAATTCCGTGACCAACTGCATGTGGCCTTCGGGGGTCATGTAATTCTTGGAGCCGAGCGGCAGGGAGTCCGGCGCTTCGGGAAGGTCGTCATCCTCGTCGTTTTCAGATTCCTTCGTGAATGCTTTGCTCATCGCACCTATGCCGGTGGCACCGTCAATCCCAACAGTTTATCCGCTAAGTCTAAATCATCCAAATGCGCGCAAGTCGATATCAATTCCTCATACTGTTCCGCTGGAATTGGGACGCCAGGTGTAATTTCGCGCATTCGATCGACGAGGCCATCGAAGTCGAAGATGAATTCCCGGCCCGTCGCCGCTTTTGTGACGCTCCGACCATCTTTCAGGTGAATTGTGACCTGAGGCCCGAATAGCGTGTGACGATGCGAGGGTACAATGGTGACACGGTGCATCAGGTCCAACACTTCCGCAGGGTCTTCCTCGCCGAACTTACGTTCGACGCATTTCAATAAGGGGAAAGAACGTCGTACCACGCCCCAGGCCGCATAATAGTGCGGGCTATCCGGGCGCGGTTCGCGGCTGCGCGACGGGAAGGCGGGACTTGGATATTCCGTCTCCATCCAATTGACGACGGACTCAATGCGTTCGACATCCTCGTAGACAATATCGTGCTCCTCGCAGAGGGCCGCCGTCACATCGACATGAGCAATATTGAATCCGGGTGTTGAATAAATGCGATAGAGCGTCTCAAGGAACATCCAATCTCGGCCGAGGTCGGTCGTGATCTTATCGAGGCTCGTCTTATTATCAGCGGTGAAGCTATAGTGCAGAATGCCGAGATTGTTGCCGGTATAGGAGTGATAGAAACCAGCTTCCCCTTCCAAGATGGTCTCGCCACCGGGTGCGCCATGTTTCGACATGGCGATGGCAAGAAGCGCATTCCGAACAGCGCCTCCCTCGCGTAAGGCCCGACCGCCGCTTCTAATCCCTTCAAGATTGCCACTCGCCAGATTGACGCATTGGGCGATCGCACCGTGAATGATGTTGGCGTCTAGTTTCATGATCTT
>JABJCS010000228.1 GCA_018665505.1 Alphaproteobacteria bacterium | reverse complement strand
TCGCCTTTCCACGCAGCCCCGCGATCACGGCGATGTCTGCCTGGACGATCCAGAAACTCTCGAAGAGGCGGTTCTGCCTTGGCCTCGGAACCCAAGTGCGCGGTCACATTCAAAGACGCTACGGCATGGAATGGTCGGCACCGGGCCCGTGGATGCGGGATTACGTTGGTGCCGTAAAGGCCATTTGGGATTGCTGGCAAAACGGCGCGCGGCTCGATTATGAGAGCGAGCATTATAAGCTGAACCTGATGGTGCCGCTCTTCGATCCGGGGCCCATTGAGCATCCGGAAATTCCAATCTACCTTGCGGCCATCGGCCCGCGCATTTGCGAGACGGCAGGCGAAGTCGCCGAAGGCATGCGCCAGCATCCGGTCTGCACGCCAAAATTCATCCGCGAAATTATGCTGCCCGCTGCCGCCAAGGGGGCCGCGCGCTCGGGACGCTCAATGGATGATTTCGCCGTCGCCATGAAACCGTTGGTCGCCACGGCGGCGGACGAAGAAACACTGGCCGAAAGGGTTCGTGATGCCCGCGCCAGAATCGCCTTCTATGCCTCGACCCCGGCGTATCGGCGCGCCTTCGACATCCATGGGCTGACGGACCTCACCGTCGAATTGGCGCAATTGTCGAAAGCGCAACGTTGGGAAGACATGCCGGATCGGATTTCCGATGACGTCCTCCACACCTATGTCACCATCGGCACCTATGACGAGATCGGCAACAAACTCACCGAACGGTATGGCGATGTGGTCACCGGAGTGGAGTTCTCCATCTCGGCAAGCACGGAAGCCGAACGCGATCGCCTCGGCGACCTGGTAAAAGAGGTTCACGCGGCTTAGACCGCATCTTCGCCCCAGAACTCGACATAAAAGGTCACGCTGTCGAACGGCGTTATATAATGTGGCACTTCGGGACGGATGATGGCGGTCTCCCCTTGCGGAATTTCTAACTCCCACCCCTCGGACGGCACAGTGTATTTCAAACGTCCTGCTTCCACATGGAGCACACCCCACACGCCCGCCTTCGTCGAATGATCCTTCAGCAGTGCGGCGGGAACGGATTGCTCTGTAAAACTGGGCGTGCGCCGCCGTGCGGTGAGGCCGGGCGGCAGGTCCTTCGGATAAGAAGTCATTGCGGGGCCGGACGGGACGGGAACTCGCGCGGGTTCGGTAATCCGAACATGCCGAGCTTAAAGCTCTCGGCGATCAACTCGGCGCGTTCGATAAAACGCTTCGCGATTTCATCTGTGCAAACCTCTTGCGCGTTCTCGCGGAACAATTCGAGCCAGCGGTCGAAATGAGCAGGTCGGACTTAGCTCAGGGCCATATGCTTCGGCATCGGTCGGCCGTTGTACCGATGGGTCTTCAACATCACCGAAGCCCAAAAATCCATCATCTTCAGAAGATGCGGTTCCCAATTGCCTTGGACCACAGACTCAAAGATCGGCCCCAATTCATCATCCGTCCGTATCTTGGCATAGAAGCCCCGGACGATGCGTTCTATCAATGCTTCCGAAATATCCAACCCGGCGTACTCCTTCTCGGGCCTCTATAGCCGGGCGTTCAATGAATGGCCATTCGTTTCCGAGACCGCGCGCTGTTGCGAAGTCTAAACAGAAATTCGAGACAAGCCTGAACACCAATGCCAGAATGAGCATTGAGTACAACGCACGCAACAACATGATGAACGCTTCGATCATGCCCGCATTAACCGAATCCGAAATCGATCAATTTTGGCGCGATGGCGTCCTCACGGCCTCGGATGCCGTTGATGGAAATCTATTGGAAAGATTGAAACGAGACTTCAGCACCTGGGTCGACGAAAGTCGCACCGAATCGGAGCCCTATGGCGCTTGCATCGATGGGCGACCACGCTTCGATCTGCAACCGGGACATACGGCGGATCAACCTGCGTTGCGCCGGGTGCAAGCTCCGACGGAAGTTTCGGACGCCTATTACGAAGCGATGGCGAACAGCCGCATGACCGATATGGTCGCCGACCTGATCGGACCCAACGTCAAACTGCATCATACCAAGATCAATTCGAAACTGCCGGGTGCCGCGACCGAAGTGAAGTGGCACCAGGATTTCTGTTTCACGCCGCATACCAATACCGATGTCCTGACCGCCTTGTTGATGATCGACGACGTCACGGAGGAGAACGGCCCGCTCGAGGTCCAGCCAGGCTCGCATATGGGGCCGTTGCATTCGATCTGGCACGACAGTGTTTTTACGGGCGCGGTCGCCGACGACGTAGAGGCCGAGATCAGCCAAAATCCCCTTCGTTGCATGGGACCTGCCGGATCCGTCTGTCTGATGCACACACGCCTCGCGCACGGCTCCGCCCCGAACCGCTCGCAAATGCCGAGAACACTCTTGATTTGTGTCTATTCGGCTGGCGATGCTCATGCATGCACACCGAACCCGGTCCCAACAAATCACGAAGGCCTGTTCGTACGAGGAGAAGACCCCCGTCGTATCCGCACTGAGGAATATGCGGTCGAAACACCTCTATTTCCGAAAACGTCGTTCTTCGCCCAACAATCCGATGACGAGCGGGATACGGCCTAACTCCATGACCAGTCGATGGCCCGTTCTCGCGGGCGCCATAACCTTAGCCTCCGGATTTTTCGTCCTATTTCTTACCGGCGGCACGCGACACGCCATCGGCCTCGTTCTGAAACCTATGGCCGAAAATTTCGGTTGGGAGCGCGAGACCATTGGCGCGGCCGTGGCCGTCTTCCTCGTGGTTTCCGCTATTTGCCTCTTCATTGCGGGCTCGCTTGCGGATCGGTTTCCGCTCCGCCTGATACTCTCCGGCGGGCTCGCACTGTGCGCTACCGGGATCGGTGCCTTGGGGTTCGTGAGCGAGCCTTGGCAGGTTATCGCTCTCTACGGAATTGTGTTCGGGATTGGCGCCGGCCTGGCCTCGCCACCGCCGGTCGGCGTCATGCTCACCCGCCGATTTCCGAACCGCACCGGCTTCGCAAACGCCGCCGCCATCGCAGGCATGGGCCTTGGGCAGTTGATCATCATCGCCGGATTGTCCTTCATCTTGGCGGATGCGGGATGGCGAGCGGTCTTTATTTGGCTCGGCATCGCAAACCTCACATTGGCACCGTTTATTTTTTGGGCCTTACGGGATCGCGGCGACACCGCCGTAGCGCGCCCGACGTCGCTTCCCACCTTTGGATCATTCAGCGCCGTCTTACGGACGCCGTATTTCTGGCTTTTAACCAGCGTCTACGCCATTTGCGGATTTCAGGATTTCTTCGTCTCGACTCATGTCGTCGCTTTCGCACTGGACCAAGGCATCGGCACGCTCGTTTCCGGAAACTTACTAGCTTTCATGGGCCTCGCCGGATTGCTCGGCGTGCTTGCGGCAGGCGTATGGAGTGACCGATCGGGCCCCGCTGTACCGACATTGTTTTGTTTCTTCCTGCGGGTCGCGATTTTCCTACTGATCCTCGCCAGCAAGGATCCGGTCTCCGTGGCCACTTTCTCGCTCCTCTACGGCGTTACGTTCTGGATTACAGCGCCGCTGACCGTCGTCTTTGTGCGCGACGCGTTCGGGACCCGCCATATCGGTGCGTTGAGCGGGTTCGTCACTATGATCCATCATATGTGCGGCGGTTTGGGTGCGTGGTTTGGCGCCACGCAATTTGACGCGAATGGCGACTACAATTCGGCCTTCGCGATTATGGCTGGGGCCTCCACCATCGGCATTGTGTTGACCGTTATCTTGGGGAAGCGTAGCAATAGCAGTCCGAGACCGTTAGCTCCCGCTTCGACCTCAACCACCCCCTCGTCCGGCAACGCGAATTCAACCGACAACTTCGGTAATTCCTTATCGCCGCGGCGCAGCGCC
>JABJCS010000227.1 GCA_018665505.1 Alphaproteobacteria bacterium | reverse complement strand
GCAGTAACTCAGTGGCGCGCTTGTCTCCAGCGTCTGAAAGCTCCAACTGCTGTCCCGTATACATCGCCATGGAGAGGGCTTGTTCGGCCGGGACCATGATCTTCATCAGCTGGCGGCGCAGCAGCGGCTTTTCGATGATGATCTCGCCGAACGCCTCGCGGTTACGGGCGACGGCTAGTGCTTCGTTCAAGCAACGGCGCATCATGGCGGCGGCGCGCACACCGTGCGAAAGGCGCGACATGTTCACCTGATCCATCATTTGCTTCAGGCCGGGATTCTTACCGGGACCGACTCCGCCCAGCGGATAGGCAACCGCGCCTTCGAAGACGATCTCGCCGGATGCCATGGATTTGCTGCCGAGCTTATCCTTGAGGCGCACGATCCGATACTTGTTGCGGCTGCCGTCCTCCAAATGTCTCGGCAAGGCAAAGAGACCGAGCCCGGCGGTGCCGTCGACCGCGCCTTCCGGACGGGCTAACAACAGGGCCACGTCGCCGTCGGCACAGGAGCAGAACCATTTGTCGCCATAGAGCCGCCATTCGCCGTCCTCGTATTTCGCCTCCAGCTCGATCTGACCAACATCGGAGCCGCCGGTTTTCTCGGTCATGAACTGGGCGCTTTTCAGGATTTTACTCATGTCCTGGCTGTACATGCGGGGCAGGAACCGATTCTTCACTTCTTCGCTGCCGTAGCGCTCGATCAGCACGGACGAGGTGTCCGTGACCGAGATCGGGCACATTAGACTGAATTCGGATTGCACGAAGAGATATTGGAAAATGTACTTTGCCAGATGCGGTACCTTGTCTTTCCACCCGTGAACGCCGGGCGTGCGGGACATGCAGTGAATGCCGAAATCGCTAAAACCGATTCTCTCCATCTCGCGATAGGCGGGGTGGAACTCGATCTAGTCCTCATCACGGCCGAAAGCGTCGCGGGCATGTAGAACCGGACTGTGTTTGTCCGATAGCCGCGCTGACTCATCCAGGCGACCGCCGGCAACTTCGCCGAGGCGGCTGTAATGGGGCGTCATGTGCTCGCGCAGATCGTCCGCCAGATAGAGCTTCAACAAACCTTGCAGACTTTGGTCGATCTCGAAGAAGTTTTGGCCGTGCGCATCAGGTGCGATCCAGTCGGAATTGGTCTTCTTCTCGCGAAGGTTCTCGGCGACGAGCAGGTCGTTCATGATTTCGGTATCCTCTGAGTTCAGTCATTCCCGCGAAGGCGGGATTGACAAAACAGGAAGGGCGCTTGCCTCGCAACAGACAAATACGTTGCTTAGAGTGAGTTTTAATCAATCAATATCAACATGCCACGCCGGTTACCGCCTTTAAATGCGCTGAGAACCTTCGAAGCAGCTGGAAGGCACGTGAGTTTCATTCACGCAGCCGAAGAGCTTTCCGTAACGCCGGGCGCGGTCAGCCGACAGGTAAAGGTGTTGGAACAATGGCTCGGTGCGCCGTTGTTCAGGCGGGCCCACAAGCAGGTCTCCTTGACGCCCTTGGGGCGCTCATATCTGGAGGCCGTCGGGGAGCCGTTGGACGCCCTGGCGATGGCGACCGACCGCGCCAGCCGGCGCGAGGCGACCCGCCCGCTCGCGATTTATTGTTACCCCACCTTCGCGCTCCGCTGGTTGGTGCCGCGCTGGGGCCGGTTCTATGACGCGCATCCGGAGATCGATGTGCAATTGACGACGTCGCTGCAGCCCGTCGATTTCGCGCGCGACGACTACGACGCGGCGATTCGGGTCGGTGACCGTTTGGATGCGCAGCCGGGATTGGCGGCGATCAAACTGGTCGATGTGGAGCTGATCCCGGTATGCAGTCCGGAGATCGGTGAAAGCTTGAACCGGCCATCCGATCTCACGGGCGCCACATTGCTACACAATGCGCCGCGCCCGCGCGATTGGCGGCGCTGGCTGGAGTTGGCCGAGATTACGGGGATAGATCCCGATGCGGGGCCGCGCTTCGATAGTCTCAACCTGTCGATCCAAGCCGCCATTGGCGGCGTCGGTGTTGGCATCGCGATCCGGGCGCTGGTTGAGGAGGAGCTTGCAAGTGGACGATTGATCCAACCCTTCGGGCCCTCTCGCCTCTCTAGCCGACCCTTCTACCTCACATATCCATCCCATCACGCGCGGGATAAACGCTTGGCGGTCTTTGCTAAATGGTTAAATGCCGAAGCCGCGTCGACTGAAAGACCGGGGGAGCTGGGAATATGACAACAGCGATTCGAAACGGGACCGTGCTCGCGTGGCGCAATGGCCGCCACGAAGTTTGCAAGAATGCGGAGCTTGTCTTCGACGGCAACGAGATCGTCTTTGTCGGCGAGCGGTACGAAGGCGCGGTTGATGATGTGATCGACGCGACCGGGCGGTTGGTCATTCCGGGATTGATCAACGGTCATCTGCATGTGACCGACACGCCCTTCACGAAAGGCTACCTCGAAGATACCGGCAGTTCGGCGAATACGGCGGAGGCGCAGAATTTCGTCTCGCTCTACAAAATTCTCCCGGAAGTCCGTCATGCGACTGACGGCGATGCCCAGGTTGTGGCGGCGGAATGCGCGTTCGCGGAACTGGCGCGAACCGGGTCCACCACCGTGGTCGAGCTCGGGTACGACTTCGAGGTCGGCGGCGACGGTCACATTGTGTTGACGGAACAGGTCGCGGATGTCGCTGGTAAAATGGGGCTCCGTTGTTATTCCGGCCCGCGCTATCGCACCAAGCATTACGGCTATGATGGCGATGGCTCCGTCTTCTATCGCGACTACGACCAACGGGGATGGCCCCGCTTCGAGGCCTGCGTCGATTTTTGCGAGAGATGGAACGGGCGTTATGACGATCGCCTGCGAACCATGTTGGCGCCGGGACAGGTGGACACCTGCGACGCGGACATTCTGGAGGCAACGCGCAAGGCCGCCGACCGGACAGGCTTGCCGGTTCAGATTCATGCCGGCCAATCGCCGAACGAGTACCAGCGCGTACTGGCGACTCAGGGGAAGACAACGGTGGAGTATTTGCGCGATACCGGATTGCTCGGCCCCGACTTCATCATCGGTCATGGTCAATGCATGACCGCCGACGGTGACATGACCAGTATGAAAGCAGACGAGGTCGCAGCCCTGCGGGATAGCGAGACCAGCATCTGTCACCTGCCCTGGGTGAAGGCACGGCGCGGCGGCGTCATCAATTCGATCCAAAAGTATCAGGACATGGGCATTCACCAATGTATCGGCACCGACACCTATCCCTTTGATCTATTCAATGACATGCGGATGGGGGCGGTGATCTGCAAAATCGTCGAACGCTCGGCGGAAGCCGCGCTGTCGGAAGATGTCTTCAACATGGCGACCGTGGGGGGCGCCGACGCGCTGAACCGCCCCGACCTCGGTCGTCTCGCCGCCGGATGTAAGGCGGATATCGTGACGGTTCGCGTCGACACGCCAAAGGCGGCGCCCGTCTATGACCCGTTCAAGTTTTTGGTCCTGACCGCCAGCGGCGACGATGTGGACCGTGTCATCGTCGATGGCCGAACTATCGTCGAGGCCGGTGAAGTGCTGACCCTCGACGTGACGGATGCGGTGCGCCGTCTCAACGAAGCAAGCGAACGCGTCTGGGCGCGGCTCGATCTCTAATTTGCAAATGAGGAGTGTTTGATGACCGACCGTACCGCTAGACTCGCCCGCGCCCGGGGCTACCCGTATCCTTATCCGGGCCGTTCTTATATTTGGCGGGCGGGCGAGGTCTCGGATTTCGATTTGGCCGAGACGGAAGGTCGCACGGCGGTGCTGGCGGTAGGCTCGAACCGGGCGCCGATCCGGCTTGATCAGAAGTTTCTCGGTAACACCGAGGCGTCGGTACCGGTCCAACATGCCCGTCTCAAAGATTTTGATATTGTCTACGCGGCGCATTTGACTCGCTACGGCGCGGTGCCCGCAATGCTGCAGCGTGCGCCTGGCACCACGGTGGAGCTGGCGGTCACGTGGCTCGACGACACACAGCTTGAGATCATGCACGCGACCGAGGGTGGCTATCATTATGCCGCCATCGAAAGTGTCGACCTCACCTATGACGACGGTACTCGTGCCGATAGCGTGCATCTTTATGTGGGCCGTGAGGGGCACTTAGTGCATCGCGACCAACCGGTCGCCTTGATCGAAATCGATGGCGACGACCGGCCGCACGCGGCGCGGAATACGGCGGAGGTTCTAGAAATTGTGCACCAACGTGTCGCGCCAGATTTGCCGCATGACGATTTTATTTTACGGGTGATCGACGATACCGAATTTCGCCGCGACTGTTCGATCATGATCGCGGAGGATTCGGTTCCTTTCAATTACCCCTATGCGAAAAAGCCCGGCGGTTTGGTGGATTAGCGAATTCGTATCCTGGCCCGAGAGCCGGGATACGGTAATTTTAAACCGTCTCCGTCTTTATGACCTCGTCGGTGTTGAGCGCGCGGATCTCTTCTTCGCTATAGCCGACTTCGCGCAACACTGCTTCATTATGCTCGCCGAGCAGCGGGGTGACTTGGCCCTCCGGTAAATCCGTATCACTGAAACGGATATATTGCCGCGCCAGACGCAGCGTTCCCGCCTTCGGGTGCTGATGCGTGACGACCATGTCGTTCGCTTGCGCGTGAGGGTCGTTGAGAAAATATTCGCTGTCGCCCGATTGCGCTTCGAGTGCCGGCACGCCGGCCTCTTTCAAAGCGGTGAGCGTGTCCGCGAGTGAGCGTTCCGAGAATGCGGCGGCCATTTCCATGGCGAAGGGGGTTTCGTTCGGATGGCCCGCAGTACTTTCCGTCGTGGGCGCTGCAACTCCCGCCACATCGCGGAGGGATCCCCGCTCTCCATCGTCGCGGGCGACCACGTAGACCCAACCATCTTTGAGGTGGTAGAGGCGGTGATAGGGATTGAGGCCATATTGATCCCTGTCGGCAAGCGGGCGCTCCGGTTTGCCGTCATAGCGCGTAAACCAGGGCGAGCTGAGTACGACGGCGCTGTTGAGAAGGTTGCCGTCGACCCGTTGCACCATGCCGGTCCGGGTGCGGGCGAAGATCGCGAGAATCGTACCGAGAGCTCCCATCGCGCCATTGGTGTAGTCGGTCGGCGCCAGTTGCGCCGGGAAGACCGGTGGGTTGTCCGGGCCGCCTTGGGCACGTTCCAGACCCATCAAGGCTTGAGCCAACGGGTCGATGCCTGGGCGCTTCGAGTAGGGACCGGTCCAGCCGTAACCTGTCAGATGGGTCTCGATCAGGTTGGGATTGATTGCCGCCCTGATACCCATGCGTTCGGTCGCGTGTGGGCGCAAATTGGCCAAGAGCGCATCGGCGGTGGCCGCGACCTTTTGTACGATCTGCTTACCGGCATCGGTGCTTGTGTTGATCGAGATCGAGCGTTTGTTGAAGTTGATGTTGTAAAAATATGTCCGCCCGATCGGCCGCGAGAGATCGCCGGTGAGCGGCTCCAACTTGATCACATCGGCGCCGAGGTCCGCGAGCAAGCGACCACCGGTCGGCCCGGCGATGAGGTTGGTAATCTCCAGCACCCGGATACCGGTCAGCGGCAACGGGTCGGGTCCCGCAGCGGGTGCGGATGTGGTGGATTGCGGCTCCGGATAGTCGGCCGGAAGTCCGATCATCGCGTCGTCGATATGGGTGCGCGGACCCTTCACCCGGCCGGGGGTGCCACTCATTTGGATCGGCACGCCCATTTGATCGACGCGGCCGAGGGCCGGGTCGTCGAGGCTCACCACCATTTCGTTGTGGAGGACTTGTGGGTCTTCCATGCCTTCTTCGGTAACGCGCGCGGGCGCGAAGGGAACGTCGGCCGCCTCGAATTCCGCAGACCATTCAGCTTGCGTTTTGGTGGCGATGATACGGGTCAGAGTCTCGCGCAGCTCCGTGTCGTCCTCTGGGGTGACGCCGCCTCGGCCCTGGTCAAAGCGATCTTCCTGGATCAGATCGCCAATTCCCATCAGGCCGGCGGCAATCGCAATGAACCGCACGTGGACGCAGCCGAGTTGCACGTATTTACCATCCGCGCATTGGTAGACGCTGTAGAACGGCGCGCTGCCGGAAGGGTGAGTCTGGAAGACGTGCTTTGGAATGTGATCACCGAGCACCTTTGGATGATAGAGCAGAGCGCCCGCCATCAAGGTCGTCTCAACCGCTCTGCCTCGGCCCGTGGTCTCCCGCGCGAGGATTGAAGAGGCGATGCCGAGGCAGGCCATCAAAGCGCCGCCGACGCTCGGCAGGGGATGGACGACATGGACTGGCGCGGGGCGGAATCCCGGCATGCCAGCGAGCACACCCATGCGCGCCAGGACAAGATCGTCGATTGGCGGCTCGTCTTTCAACGGTCCGCGTTTGCCGAAACCCGTGATCGAGCAACTGACCAAGCGTGGGTTGAGGTTTTTGAGCCATGCGGGTTCGACCAGGGACTGTCCCTCCGCGCTCGGTGCAAAATCATCAACCAAGATATCCGCGCCGGCGACCAAGCGGCGGTAGAGCTTCGCGGCCTCGGACGTGCCTGAATCGCGCCCGGCGGCGGCTTCGTTCAGATCAAGTTTGACGCATTCCTTGCCGCGATCCCAGACGATGAAACCGCCGTCGCGCATCTTCGCGCCGGAAAGGTCGACGAGCCTGATGACCCGTGCGCCGTGGTCGCAAAGAAACATCGTGGCGAGAGCCGCTGCGGGCCCTGTGCCGAGATCGAGTACGGTGATTCCGTCGAGTGAGCTTGCCATGTCGCCTCCTGCCGAAAGCAAGATGGCGCTTAAACCGTGCGTGTCGATAGGGGTTCCGCGAGCTACGTCGCGGGACTGCGTCGAGCGCGGTATTTGCGCACGAACGCGAGGCTCCAGATATAGGCGATCCAACCGCTCAACGCGGCCCAGGGCACACAGCCGACCAGCATGCTGACACCCCAGCCCTCGAGGATTGTCGCGAACCAACCACGCATGGTTTCCCAGTCGCTCAGGCTCACATTTTGCGCGCCGTCCATCAATTTCAGGAACCCGTCATAGCCGGTTAAATCATCGAGCCGGCCGAGCATGACCTGTCCGGTCAAGAAGAACAGGTAGTAGATCGGCAACAACGTGAAGACGTTGGAAAGCCATGTCCACGCGAGGCCGTTTACGAGATGAAAATCCCAATTGAAGAGCTTCCGGCTAATCACCCAAGTGCCGAAGACGATGGGCATTTGGATGCCCACCGTTGGCGTCATCGCCCATGCGACGCCGACCATAACACCGCGCGCCGTGTGCTCGGGCGCATGGCGGCTGCGTTTCAGTGGGATGACGAGGCGGTAGCGCAACATCCGCGCGAAGCGCTGCCAAAGACCGTATTTCCGTTCTCGCACCAGGGGGATGACTTTCGCGGGTTTCGACCACGCGAAATGTGCGACGCTGTCGGCGTGAATTCAAGCCGACTTTTTCGTTTCGGCCTCTGAATTCGTCACGGCACTCGCCATAGGGTCGGCGTCGTCCGGCAATGTATAGATGGAGATCGTCTCGCCGCGCCCACGCAACTCCGCATCGTGGCGCGGGAAGCTCGACAAGTCGACGCCTGCGGTTTCCGCCGTTGCGGCGGAGATGACAATGCCGCATTCGAAGTCCTTGGTAAGGCTTTCAAGGCGTGCGGCCACGTTTACATTGTCGCCAATTGAACTGACGATCGGCGTCGTCGGCGGGCCCATGCTACCGACGATGGCGTCGCCGCTGTGCACACCGACACCGATGCGCAATTTTCGACCCAGTTCCTTCTCGAAAGTACGGTTGAGGCGATTCATCCGGCGCTGCATCTCCACCGCTCCTTCGATGGCTTCGCGGCAGCCGTCTTCATAGCCTGTCTCAAGGCCGTACAACGCCATCAACCCGTCGCCATTAAATTGGGCGTAATGGCCCTTGGTAACTTTCAACGCCTCGGACATTTCAAAAAAGAAGCGGTTGAGGATCAGCATAACGTCATAAGGCATGCGATCTTCGCCGAGCTTTGTGGAGCCCCGCAAATCGACGAACAAGATCGCCACCTGTCGTTCCTGTCCTTGCACGCCACCCGGCAATCGTCCGTCGCGGGCCGTGGCGCTTGGTGGCAGCAGCGGTACGATTGAGATATCGCGCCTCGGCCTAGCCTGGCAAGCTAGGCGCACATCCGCCGGTGCTGTGATCCTGTCGAGGGCTTTCGCTTCGATTTCGGAAGGGCGTTCGAGATCGGCGAGTCCCTGGGTGATTTGGACACGGCAGGTCGTGCATCGGCCACGCCCGCCGCAGACGGAAGCGTGCGGAATACCAGCGGTCTGTATGAATTCCAGGATCGTGGGTCCCATCGCCCCAGACATGGTTTTGCCTTCGGGGTAATTAACTCGCACGACACCATGGCGGTTTCGGTAGAGGCGGCGCGCGACTCTGGCAAGCAGGACGGCGGCTAAAATGGCAACGAATACGCCAATGGAGATGGGAATGAGATTGAGGACAGCGGCAAGCTTTTCGGGCGGCGCTTGTACAAGTCCCATTCGCACGCCTTTCAGCCAACCCGGCACCGAGGCCATTCTATCCACCAACTTACCCGCCTGCACGAAGCCGAGCCATCCAAGCAATGGAATCACCACGGCGACCGAATAGAATAAGGGGGAGTATTTCTCGTAGCTCGCTTTGACCCGTAGCCAGAAGTGTAAGCCGACGCAAAAATGAACCCAGACGATGACGATCAGTGCCGTTTGTTGCCAGAAACTGACGTCATCGAGCCCTAGGAACGAAATCGAGTAGTAATAGGTCGCATCGAATTCGAGGAGATAGGGTGCTACGCGGGAGCCCACAACATGTTTGATCAAGAGCAATGGTATCAGGAGGCCAAAAGCCAGTTGTACCGCCGATCCTACCTTCAGACGCAGATGACTTCGCTGATAGACCGCGTAAAGCGCCAATAGCAAATGGGCGGCGAAGGAACCGTAAAGAACCAGAACTCCCGGAGGGCTCTGCCAGATCGCCGAGTGGACCTTACGGTAAGCTTCCATCGCTTCGATGGACAGCAGGCCAAGCGAATGATTGATCAGATGAGAGGTAATGAAGACACCGATGGCGAGGCCGGAAAAAAGCCGGATATCGCGGATAGAAGGACGATAGCCCTTTTTCGCTTGTTCGGTCATTCCGGTCCCCTTTCGGGTATGCTGTCTACCAGGATTGCCCGGCGACAATGGTGGCCGTGATCAGAATGCCGAGCCATTTGTTCGATTTGAACTTGGCGAGGCAGTCTTGCGGGTCGTCGGTATCGAGCTGATAGATTTGCCATCCAAAGTGTAATGCGCCGAGGCCGACACCAATATAATATACGTCATTCAACTCTGCGCGAAGTCCGGCGGCGATAAACATTGCGAGAGCGGCGAGATAGAATCCGGCGAGCCAAATTCGCGTCCGATCACCGAATAGCAGCGCTGTCGAGCGCACGCCGATCAGCGCGTCATCTTCCTTATCCTGATGGGCGTAAATCGTGTCGTAGCCGAGGGTCCAGAAAATACCGGCGGCATAAAGATAATAGACCGGTGCGTCGAGCGATCCGTTGACGGCGGCCCAGCCAACCAGTGCGCCCCAATTGAAGGTCAGGCCGAGCCAAGCTTGCGGCCAATAGGTGAAGCGCTTCATCAAGGGATAGAGGGCGACGAGGCCGAGTGCTGCGACAGCAATCACCATCGTGAAGCCGTTGAACTGCAGCAGCACCAACAGTCCCACACCCGCCAGGCCTGCCATGAATAGTGCCGCGGCGCGGACGCTTACGTCGCCATTCGCGATGGGGCGTTGCGCGGTGCGCGCGACCCGGGCGTCATAGTTGCGGTCGAGGATATCGTTCCATACGCATCCGGCACTCCGCATCACGAACGCGCCGACGCTGAACAAGGCGCCGAAATAAAGCGATTGAGCGATGTCCCCGCCGCTGGCCAAGGCCAATCCCCACCAACATGGGAGCAGTAGCAACCACGTGCCGATGGGTCTATCGACACGCGCCAAGGTCAGATAGGGGCGGAAGGCGTTCGGGGTGAGACGAAACGGCCAGCTTTCTGCCGCGATATCGCTGGCGTCCGGCTGCGGGTCGGTTTTCGTCCATTGAGACATAAGGTAATCTTGCAGGATAGAAGAAGGACCGACAAGCGATGGACGCATGACGACCGGCCGCGACGCCAGTGCACGTTTATATGTGGAACATGATTTGGGCGAGGAGCGGTCGGTTGGATTGACTGCCGCGCAAGCGCATTATTTGAAACACGTTCTGCGGTTGGCTGCGGGGGCGCAAGTGGCACTGTTCAACGGGCGCCACGGAGAGTGGATGTCCCGCATTGATACCATAGGGCGCGGTGCGGGCTCTTTGTGGGTGGAGGAGCACCTGCGCGATCAGGTGGCTGAGCCCGATCTTTGGCTGTTGTTTGCGCCGATCAAACGCGCGCGGCTTGATTTTCTCGTCCAAAAAGTAGTGGAACTCGGCGTATCCCGGATTTCGCCCATCTACACCGAACGCACGGAAGTGAAACGCCTTAATCTAGAACGCCATCGCGCCAATGTGATCGAGGCGGCGGAGCAATGCGAACGGTTGACCTTGCCGGAATTCACCGAACCATGTCCGCTCGCCGTCGCATTGGAGAATTTTCAGAGCGATCGCCAACTTCTCGTTTGTGCGGAAAGGGGCGAAGCAATGCCCTTGGATGCTCTGCTTCATGAGCCCGAGGCGGAGGGTATATCCTATGCCTTCTTGTGCGGTCCGGAAGGCGGGTTCTCTCAGACGGAACTTGACGCCTTTGCTAAACTCTCCTTTATAAGGTTCGTGAGTCTCGGACCCCGCATCCTGCGCGCGGAGACCGCCGCCGTCTCGGCGGTGGCGTGCTGGCAGGCGGCGTTGGGTGATTGGCGAAGGCGTCCGCCGGCATGAGATAACACGTGAATTGGCGACGCCGCATGAAAAGAGAAACGAAATCCCATGGCCGCACCCTCTAAATCCGGCGGAGAACCAATTACCGGCAGGGCACAACTTGTCGAGTATCTCGAAGGTGGTTGCAAACCGCGCGAGCAATGGCGAATCGGCACGGAACACGAGAAGTTTGCCTATAACCGTGCCGATTTTACGCGTTTGCCTTATGGAGGGACTCCCGGAATTCAGGTCTTGCTGGATGGGTTGACCCGCTTCGGCTGGGAGCCGGTGTTCGAGGGTGGCAATGTCATTGCCCTCCGTAAACCGGACGGCGCTTCTGTGTCCCTGGAGCCGGGTGGGCAGTTCGAACTGTCCGGCGCGATGCTGGAGACCATTCACCAGACCTGCGCTGAGGTTCATACCCACCTCGCCGAGGTGAAGGCGGTTTGCGAAGAAATAGGCGCCGGTATGCTGGGCCTTGGCTTCGATCCGAAATCGCGCCGCGATGACGTCGGTTGGATGCCGAAAGGCCGTTATAAGATCATGCGCGAGTATATGCCGAAAAAGGGTAAGCTTGGGCTCGACATGATGCTGCGCAGCTGCACCGTGCAGGTCAATCTGGATTTCGATTCGGAAGCCGACATGGTCAAGAAAATGCGCGTCAGCTTGGCCTTACAGCCGATTGCCACGGCGCTGTTCGCGAATTCGCCTTTCGTCGAGGGTAAGCCGTGCGGATATCAAAGTTTCCGCAGCTTTATATGGACGGATACCGATCCGGACCGAACCGGCATGCTGCCTTTCGTCTTTGACGAGGGCTTCGGCTTCGAGGCGCATGCGGATTACGTCCTCGATGTGCCGATGTATTTCGTCTACCGCGACGGCGAGTATATCGACGTCAGCGGCAAGTCGTTCCGCGATTTCATGGCGCGTAAACTCTCGCCGGTCGAGCACATCACACCAATGATGGGCGATTGGGAGGATCAGCTAACGCTGCCGTTCCCGGAGGTCCGCTTGAAGCGGTTTATCGAAATGCGTGGCGCCGACGGTGGCCCCTGGCGCAGTCTCTGTGCCTTACCGGCGCTTTGGGTCGGGTTGATTTACGATCAAACCGCCCTCGATTCTGCTTGGGACCTGTGCCGGGACTGGACCAACGAAGAGCGTGAATATTTACGCGCGGAGACGCCGAAAACTGCGCTCGACACACCTTTCCGCAATGGCACGGTGCTCGATATCGCACGTGAGGTGATAGCTATTGCGGAGACGGGGCTGAAAAACCGGGCGCGTGAGAACGGTATCGGTGAGGATGAGACCATCTTTCTCGCTGAATTGCGCGAGATCGCCGAGAGCGGCAAAACCAGGGCGCAAGAACTGCTCGAGGCTTATGAGGGCCGTTGGGCCGGTGATATCGATAAAGTCTACGGCGAAATGTCCTACTGATCGGAAGACGGCGTTATTGGACGTCGATTTTATTTCCCGCGACATTGAGTGTCTTTGACACTCGGACGTCGTTTCCGGCGTCGTCCTTGCCCCAATACTCGATGGTAATCATGTCGCTTTCCAGGCGTGTCGCAACGTGATGGTTCGGTTGAACCAAACTTTCTAAGCCATTGATAAGTTAACTCACACGGGCGCTCAGACAAGCTTTGCCCAACTCGATGCAGACATTTCCAGCCTGAAGCGTGACTCCGGTACCGATAGATTCGGAATAGCGCCGGCTGTGGAAATGCGTATGGCGCCCGTCGATCACCTCATGGCGCAATTAGGCAAGCTCGAACACGAGCTGGGCGGGACCCGGGCCGATCTGCTTTTCGGGGTCCTCGTCGTTGCAGACACCGAGGGCAGTAAGCATTAGAACCGCTATGGCGAGTTTCGTTTGTCCCACGGTATTCTCAATTAGACGCCCGAATTCAGGCCGCTGTGCCTCCAACCGTTAATCCATCCAGCCGCATCGTAGGTTGACCAACGCCGACCGGCACGCCTTGTCCGTCCTTGCCGCAGGTGCCAACACCCGGGTCCAGCATCATGTCATTGCCGATCATCGATACTTTCGTCAACGCATCCGGACCGTTTCCGATCAGGGTAGCTCCCTTGACCGGAGCGCCTTTTCGACCGTTTTCGATCATATAGGCTTCGGTACAGGTGAAAACGAATTTGCCGTTCGTGAT
>JABJCS010000226.1 GCA_018665505.1 Alphaproteobacteria bacterium | reverse complement strand
CCGATCTACGGTCGGCAATCTGACGATGTTCAGTGAAGAAGTGCTCCCCCGGTTGCGGGAACTATAGGATGAGCTACGACTTTTCCATCACCGGGCCTGACCGGGTGATCAGCGGTATCGGTGCGCTCAGCCAGCTGCCGGAAGCGCTCGCACGATTGGGTGTCACGCGGGCGTTGTTGATCACCGGGCGGACCTTGGCGACGAAAACCGATCTGGTCGCAAGGGTCGAGGAAACGCTGGGGGCCAGCCACGCAGGTACCTTCAGCGATTGCGTTCAGCATGTCCCTGAAAGCTCGGTCGACAAAGCTTATGACAGTGCAGTTGATACGGATGCCGATGTGCTGGTGGTGTTCGGCGGCGGTAGCCCTATTGATACCGCCAAGCTGGTGGTGAAAAAACTGGTGGATGCGGGGCGCGCCGCGATACCTCAGGTCGCGATCCCGACGACTCTCTCCGCAGGCGAGTTCACCCATGCAGCGGGGATCACCAACGAAGAGACACGGATCAAGCATGTCCATGTCGACGCGGTCATGCAGCCAGAAGTCATTCTCTATGATCCGGAGCTAACCCGTCCGACACCGCCCGAGCTTTGGTCGACCACGGGGGTAAAGGCGCTCGATCATGCGATCGAGGGTGTCTGGTGGCCGAATTGCCACCCGCTCCTGGAAACATTGCGATTGGGCGCCATCGCGGATTTGCGGGAGAACCTGGCTGCCTCAACGGACCCGGAGGCTCTCGAGGCTCGGCTTGCGTGTATGCATGCGGCGTGGAAATCGATTTGGGGTTTGTTGAGCGCCAAGGATGTAGGGTTTCGCCTCAGCCATCCTCTTGGCCATCAAATCGGTGCGCGATGGGATGTGCCGCATGGAGTGACGTCCTGCATTGTGTTGCCGGCTACCGCACGGTTCCTGCATGCGCGCTCATCGGTGGCTCAGGCCAAGATCGCCCGCGCCATGGGGTTGGAGAGTGACGAAGGGGCGGCACCGGGCATCGAAGCTTTCTTGGATGCGCTCACTATTCCGCGTCGTCTTTCGGAAACCGGGGCCAAGCGCGAGGAGATCCCCGCAGTTGCGGAAGCGGTCTCTACTGAGCTCGGTTATTTGGGTGCGCCCGATGCGGATATCGCCACGGCTGCGGCATTGACGGACTTGCTGGAGTCCGTCTGGTAGGGATCAGTCGCGAAGGTCCCGGAAGAACTTTTTCAACAGCTCGCCGCAATCGCTCTCTGCAATTCCGCCATAGACATCTGGTGCATGATGGCAGGTCGCCTGTCCGAAGAAGCGCGCACCATGCTCTACACCGCCACCTTTCGGATCGTATGCGCCAAAATAGAGCCGCCGGATGCGGGCGAAAGAGATCGCGGCAGCGCACATGGCACAGGGCTCCAGGGTGACGTAGAGGTCGCAGTCGGGAAGACGCGGTGCGTCCAGCATGTCGGCGGCGGCGCGGATGGCGAGGATTTCCGCATGCGCGGTCGGATCGTTGTCGGCTTCGACCCGGTTGCCCGCGCGGACCAAGAGCTTGCCGTCCTGCACGATGACCGCACCGACCGGCACTTCGCCTCGGGCGGCGGCGCGTTCGGCGACTTCAAGCGCCAGCGCCATATAGTTTTGATCTGCCTCGGTCATGGCTGAACCCTGCCGACGGTAATGGGCGCCGTCAAGCAGGGTTCGCCGACGCCGCTTATGCGGAGCCTGGGACGCCGTCCCAGGCAACGTCCGGTCGCTCTTGCCGTAACCTCAACGCCTTGAAGATGGCGGCGAAATGCGTGATGGCCAAGAGCGGGACGAAGAAGGCCGGGATCAGGACAAGCGGCATCTCGGCTACCGGGCTCGACGTCACTGTCGGTTGATAGAGTGTGGCGAAAGCACCCGACGACAAGACACCTGTGCCGACCGCGGCGACAAAATCAACCAGCCCCAGGACATGCCACCAGATAAAGCGGTTGCTTGTGGCGAAGCCAGGGCTTTTCAGCAAGGCGAACAGAATGCCGGGGGCGGTGATCGCCACTGCGATATCGCCGAGACCCGCTGGCCAAGCGAAGAGGCCCGGCAGCGCGTCCCGCATATGCAGGAGGACGAAGGCAAACCCCACCGTTCGCCAAGCATGGACAATGGTGAGGACCCGTAAGTCGAGGCTAAAGACATAGCGCCGGAACCGTTCCTGTGTGGCGTAGAGGAAAAAGAAGCCGAGGATCGGTATCGCGACCGCAATTATAGTCGGCAATGGCGGGGAGCCCGGCGGACGCTCGAAAATACCCGCCGCCGCGAGGGTGAAGATGAAGGCGAACCACCCGGCGAGGAGTGTCAGCATGGGGCCGTGGTTTGCCGCGGGATTGCCGTAGATGGAGAGAGACGCGTGGTGAGAGTCGGTCATTGAATGATTCTTTTGTATATGCAGGTTTCTAATAAATATGTATATGCATATATATGTCAATTAAATTTGTGACGATTGATTAAGGGTGCGCCGCGCCATACAGTCTGCCGCCAATGAAAAGGACGCCGTCGAGATGACAGAGATCAAACCGGAGCGCGTGGCGAAACGAATCGCCCGGGCGGGATTATGCTCCCGTCGGGAAGCGGAACGTTGGGTCGAAGCCGGACGGGTCGCAGTCGACGGCAAGACCCTGGAAAGCCCGGCGTTCAATGTCCCGCTCGGCGCCATCGTGACCGTCGATGGCAATCCTATCCCAGATGCGGAACCGACGCGGTTGTGGCGGTTCCACAAATCGGCAGGCTCGATGACGACCAACCGGGATCCCGAGGGCAGAAAAACCGTTTTCGATTGTTTCCCCACTGAGATGCCGCGCGTGATGACGGTTGGGCGCCTGGATTACAACAGCGAGGGCCTTCTACTGTTGACCAATGACGGCGACCTGGCGCGTCGTTTGGAGCATCCCGATACGGGCTGGCGGCGGCGCTACCGGGTGCGGGTGCACGGTAGGGTCGATGAGGAGAAGCTCGCTGGATTGGCGCAGGGGGCCACGGTTGACGGGGTGCGCTATGGCGCTATCGAGGCGACGCTCGAACGCGAGCAGGCGTCGAATGCTTGGCTATCCGTTACTTTGAGTGAGGGGAAGAATCGCGAAGTGCGCCGTATTTGCGAGCACCTGGAGTTACAGGTCACGCGATTGATTCGGATAAGTTACGGTCCATTCCAATTGGGCAACCTGGAACGCGATGCGGTTGATGAAGTGCCGCGCAAGGCACTCGCCGAACAACTCGGTGAGGGAGATCAAAGGAAACGCCGCCGTGCGCGTGATCGCCGGTAAATGGCGCGGTAAAAAACTGCGAACCCCCGAGGGGAATGATATCCGGCCGACTTCAGATCGGGCGCGGGGGGCACTCTTTAATGTGTTGGCGCACGGCAAACCGGCCGCAACGGGGTTCCGTTTGCAGGGCGCAATTGTCCTCGATGCGTTTGCGGGGGCCGGTGCCTTGGGACTTGAAGCGCTGTCGCGGGGCGCCACGCACGCGAGTTTCATCGAGAACGCTGCCACAAGCATCACCATTCTCCGGGCGAACATTGAAGCCTGCGGCGCTCGGCAAGCGTGCGATATTCATCAGGCCGATGCAGCTAATCCCCCCAACGCTGGGAGCGCCTGCAGTCTGATTCTGATGGACCCGCCTTACGGCAAGGAACTGCTCGGCCCGAGCTTGGCAGCATTGTCGGCCGCCGGATGGATAGCGGCAGGCGCGATTTGCTGCGTTGAACTCGGCAAGGGCGAGACCTTCGATCCACCACATGGATTTGAACAATTAGATGACCGGCGTTACGGCGCGGCCCGGATCGTCATTCTTGTTTGGTGCGGCTGATTTGCCGAGCGAGGATGAGCGTGACCAGGACGATGGGCACCAGGATGGCGGTGCCGGAGAAGAACGGCCAGGCGACCCCGATTGAGGCGAAAGCGAAACCGGCCCATGCGGGCCCGAGGATGCGGCCGAGACTATTCGCTGATTGCGCGATCCCCATGGCGCCACCGCGCATGCTATCGGGTGCGGTGCGGCTGATCAGGCTTTGCAATGACGGATTGGCGAAGCCGAAACCGATGAACAGCAATGCGATTGGCAGCAACAGCCAAATCCGCTCGGTCACCAGCGGCAATCCAATCAGACCGGCCCCCGTAAAGAGTAAACCCATGACAACGACGCGGGCCTCGCCCATACGCGGGACCAGCCGTCCAACCAAGCCACCTTGTACGATAACGCCGCAAATACCGGCAAAAGCCATGTAATACCCAACCTGACGTGGCCCCATATCTAAGACCCGCTCGCACCATAGCGCCAAGGTCGACTCCATCCCGGCGAAGACAAAGAACATGCCGAAATAGAGCGAGACGAGGGTGCACAGGATCGGGAGGGAAATGATCTGCGGCAGAAACCGCATAGTGGAGACGCCGTGGCTTGCATGGCGTTCGGGTTCGCGCAGTAGGACGGCGCTCACCAATAACGCAATCGCAGAACCGGCGGCGGCGATCAGCATCGGTAATTGATAATTAATGACAGCTTCCCCGGCGAGATATCCGCCGAGGGCTGGGCCAAAGACGAAGCCGAGGCCAAAGGCGGCGCCGAGCATGCCCATCCCCTTGGCGCGGCCCTGGTCGTCGGTCACATCGGCGACATAGGCTTGGCTCGTCGCCAGCCAGCCGTTCATGACTCCGGAAAATATCCGGGCAAGATAAATCATCTGCAGGTCGGTGGCGAAGGCCAGCCACAAATATCCCAGTGCAGAGCCCGCGAAACTGATCAAAATAACCGGTTTGCGCCCAATCTTATCCGACAGCCGTCCCCATAGTGGCGCGGTTAGGAGTTGAGCCAGCGAAAACACCGAGAACAGTGCCGTCGCCTCCAACGGCCCGGCACCGTGGTGCAGCGCGAAATAGGGGAGAAGAGGAACGATGACGCCGAGGCCGATGACGTTGGCGAGCGCCGCGAGGAAAATTGCGAGCATGGGGAGTTGGGATATAAGCCGAGGCGGGCGGGGTCAAGCGTGCTGTCAGCGGCGGCCGAACAGACGTTCGATATCCGCAAGTTTCAACTCCACATAAGTGGGGCGGCCGTGATTGCATTGCCCGGAGTGCGGGGTCGTTTCCATCTGCCGTAGCAATGAATTCATCTCGTCGCCGTTGAGGCGGCGGCCGGAACGTACAGAGCCGTGGCACGCCATGGTCCCGCAGACGTCCTCAAGGCGTTCTTTTAATCCAAAACCATCGCCGAGCTCTGCCAATTCATCGGCTAAATCTCGGATCAAGCCTTGAACGTCAACTTGCCCCAACATGGCCGGAACCTCCCGGACCACGACGGCGCCCGGCCCGAACCCTTCAAGAACCAATCCCAGCTCAGAGAACTCGGCAGCGCGCGCGACGAGGCGGTCGACTTCATCCTCGGCCAATTCCACGACTTCCGGAATAAGTAATCCTTGTTTGCGCACCCCCGTGTCCGAGAGGGCTTCTTTCATGCGCTCGTAGACCAGGCGTTCGTGTGCCGCGTGCTGATCAACGATGACAATGCCGTCCCCCGTCTGCGCAACGATATAGGTCTCATGGACCTGCGCCCGTGCGGCACCGAGCGGATAGGCTTCCGTGCCGTCGGTGTCATCGTGCTGCGCCGTGGTCGGCGCGGTCGGCGCCAGTCCTTGGGTCGGCCCGTTTGGTGCCTGAAAGATAGCGGCGCAATCGGACAGTCCCGGCGACGGGTATGCGGGTCGTTGTGGATACGCGCTGCCGAACGGCAGAGCAGGGCCGGTATGGGTGCCCGGCTTTATCGCGCCAAGTGCGGCTGTCGCGACGCTGGTTGATGCCCGGTGGCCGGCTTCGGCCAACGCATGGCGCAACGCACCGACAATTAGCCCCCGCACAACGCCCGCCTCACGAAAACGGACCTCTGCCTTGGCAGGGTGGACGTTGACGTCGACCAGCATCGGGTTGATCTCCAGGAAAAGCGCTATTAGAGGATGCCGGTCGCGGGCGAGAAAATCTTGGTAGGCGCCACGAACGGCGCCGAACAACAGGCGATCCTTGACCGAACGACCATTCACGAACAGGAACTGTAATTGGGCGTTGCCTCGGTTTAGTGTCGGTAGT
>JABJCS010000225.1 GCA_018665505.1 Alphaproteobacteria bacterium | reverse complement strand
GTCACGAAGGCGAGCAACTCGGTGCGTGTACTGATTGCCGACGGTTTTGGGCGATGTATCGCGCTGGTGAGTTGAACGACGAGGAGATTGTCTCTGTCGAATCGCGTCTCTCCACAACCGCCGGCACCTGCCCGGTCATGGGCACTGCAAGCACGATGGCCTGTATTGCCGAGACACTCGGCATGGCACTACCCGGCACCGCCGCGATCCCGGCGGTCCACGCCGACCGGCTGCGCGCTGCCGAGGAGACCGGAAAGCGCGCGGTCGAAATTGCAGTGGCCGGCCTCACACCTGATAAGATCGTCACCGAAAAATCCGTCGAAAATGCGCTTCGTGTGTTGCTCGCCATCGGTGGTTCCACCAATGGCATCATTCACCTGACCGCCATCGCGGGTCGGGCCGGGATCGATATATCGCTCGACCGTTTGAATGAAATTAGCGACGAGACCCCAGTGCTCGTGAACCTAAAGCCATCCGGCGACTACTACATGGAAGATTTTTTCTCGGGCGGCGGTCTCGGTGCCGTGCTGCGTGAAATCAAACACTTGATGCATCTGGATACGCTCTCAGTTACCGGCGAGACATTGGGCGACAGGCTGGAAGAAGATCCGGGCTATATCGACCACGACATCGTGCGCCCCTTCGACACGCCCCATTATCCCCTTGGCGGATTGGTAGCGCTCTTCGGCAGCTTAGCGCCCAATGGCGCCATATTGAAACGGGCCGCTGCCGACGATACATTGTTCGAGACGGAAGGCCGCGCAGTGGTCTTCTCCTCGCCCGCCGATATGGCGGACCGAATCGACGATCCAGACCTCGAAGTGAATCCGGAAGATTTTATTGTCTTGCAGAATGCCGGCCCGAAAAGCGGCTATGGCATGCCGGAATGCGGCTATCTGCCGATTCCCGGCAAACTCGCCCGTTCCGGTGTCAAAGACATGGTACGCATTTCAGACGCGCGGATGAGCGGTACAGCCTACGGCACCATTATCCTGCATGTCTCTCCGGAAGCCGCCGATGGTGGACCACTCGGTCTTGTCCAAAACGGCGATCGTATCCGTCTTTCGGTCAAGGACCGGCGCTTCGATCTCCTTGTGTCCGAGGAGGAATTGGCCAAACGCAAGGCGACCTGGACACCGGTAGACGCGGAGCCGCGCGGATACGCCAAACTATATCAGGACCACGTCCTGCAGGCGGAAGAGGGCTGTGATTTCGATTTCTTGAGATCGGTTTAGGTCGCTATTCTTTCGCCATCCCGAATAGTCTGTTTCCAGCGGCAAATGGTAACGCTATCGAATAAGCCGATCCGAAAATAAGGGTCGGCTTCGGCGAACCGCGTCGCCACGTCTCGATCTTCAGTATCAAGGATAGTTAGACTCCCTACCCCGCCTTTGCCGTCATCGTCCATCAACGGTCCAGCACCGATCATCAATGCCATTTGAGTAGCGAGAAATTCACGGTGTTCGACGCGCGTGTCGTTTCGCAATTGCAGACTATTCGGTTTGTCCTTCGAGAAAATTGCATAGGGCATCGTGTCTCCTCCCGGCATAGTTTTACGAGCACTCATAAGCTACGTTAATGGCTCCACTGACTGCACTCTAACCTATCGGACTGGGAATCCATCAATGGCAACGACCGAAACAGATACACAAGAGCTGGGTCACATGAAGTTCTTACATGCCGGTCGTGTTGGAGAACTCTTCCCGATCGCCTTGATCAACGCGCTCTTGAATATTCTCACCCTGACGCTCTATCGATTTTGGGGTAAAACCCGCGTTCGCTCTTATCTCTGGGGCAGTACCAGCCTTTTGGATGACCGGCTCGAATACACCGGAACCGGAGGCGAACTCTTCAAGGGATTTCTCTTCGTCCTATTCGCCATATTCCTACCCGTCGGCATCTTGAATACTGTGGTTGAGTTCAATTTTTCGCCCGACGACCCCGTTTCCATTGCCTATAACGGATTGTTGTTTGCGGGTATCTGGTTTCTGATCGGCGTGGCTCTCTATCGCGCACGGCGGTATCGGCTCAGCCGGACACGGTGGAGGGGAGTCCGCGCTGGGCAGACTGGTTCAGCCGCGGCATATGGCGGCAAATACCTCGGCTTCTTTATCTTGAATATTCTAACCCTCGGTTGGACCTATCCGCTGATGCGCATGCGACTGATGCATCAAATGATGAACAATACCTGGTTCGGCGACCGACGTTTCGCGTTCTCCGGTTCGGCCCGCCATCTCTACGGTCGATTCGCTGTCAGCTGGATTACCTTCGTTGGAGTATTCGTGCTGCTCAGCAGCGTCAGCGGAATCATTGGCGCCATAGGGACAGATGCCGCGCTAAACAGCATAGATAGCATTCTTCCATTAGCTGCCACTATTGTTGTAGTCGGATTTGTTGTCCTCCTCCCCGTAATTTTTTGTTGGTACAAAGCCGCAGAAGTTTCGTATTTCGCTATGTCGACGCGTTTCGAAGGTGCAGCATTCGAATTAAACGCGACTTTGGGAAGTCTTTTATGGCTCTTGGTCGGTAATCTTTTGATTAGTATTTCGACTCTCGGTTTCGGCACACCTTTCACTCAAATGCGGACATTCCGGTACGTTTGCGACCGGCTCCACGCCAACGGTAATATCGATTTCGATGCCATTATCCAAAGCGCGGACAAAGGTCCCGGTGTCGGCGAAGGACTGGCGGACGCGTTCGATGTCGGCGCTATCTGAACGATGAACGACGGCGTTTTCTACGACGGTAAATCAGCCAAACGAAATCCGGTACAGATCAGCATCGTCGGCACCGATTTGGAAGTACGCGGCGAAGACAACAATATTTTGGCGCGATGGCCTTTCGCCGATCTGCAGGCGACCGTCGAAAGCCCCAAGACGGGGGCTTTGCGTCTTATTCACACCACTAGTGAAGATGCCGTCCTCATTGCCACAAACGCCGAGTTGGTCAGCCGCATAGCCACATTTCTGTCGACCAAACCTCGCAAGCAGCACACGCACGGTTTCTCAACACGACACGTCGCGACCGTCTTTGCGGTAACGGTGCTCGTCGGGGCATTAATCTATTTCATGCTCCCTAAACTGGTACAACCCATCGCCGCACTAATCCCGCTCGAGTGGGAACAATCGTTGGGTGAACGCATCCTCGCCTCTATCCCCGGCGCCGAACAATCGTGCCACAGCACCGCCGGTGCGGAGGCACTCACAAATCTGACCGCCCGCTTAGCCGCGGTGATGCAACTTCCTTATCCCGTAAAAGTTTCGGTGGCCGAACTTGAATTCGAGAACGCGTTCGCGACACCCGGCGGTTTCATCGTCATCGGCAATAGCCTCCTCGTCGAAATGCAAAGCCCAAACGAATTGGCAGGTGTTCTGGCTCATGAAATGGCGCATATCGCCGAGCGCCACCCAATGTCCCGCGCCGTTCGCATTATGGGGCTGTCGCTCATCTTCGAAATGTTGATCGGTGGAGATTCAGGGTTAACCGATACATTGGCGCAAGGGGCCGGAATTCTGCTGATGTTTTCGCATTCCCGGGATGACGAACGCATGGCGGATCACATTTCCTTGGACGCTCTCAAACAAGCGCGAATCCAAACGGACGGCCTCGCTGCGTTCTTTACCCGATTAGAGAAAAAGTATGCTCATCTGGAGAATGGCTCACTCGGTGCCGTCATGGCCTGGTTACGCACCCATCCAAGTTTCGCCGAGCGCAGACAATCGGCAGCCATCACGCCATCCGCTACCGAATTACGAGCAGCCATGTCCGACCAAGAGTGGGCCGCGCTTAAATCTATCTGCGACTCATAAAGCGGACAGCCGTACTTTGATCGTTCTAATAGATTTCTCTCCACGTCTCGTAAGGGTCATGACGCCAAAGTGATCTTTCGCGCTGCGAAATCGTCGATCTGTTCGCTGGTGTAACCAAGGTCACTCAAAACTTCACGACTATGTTCACCAACACCTGGAGATGTCGCTTTGTCGCCGCGCGCATCGAACGGCTTCAGACCCGGTACATTCGGCACCGGGACCCGGCCAACACCTGCATGATCGAGCCAGGATACCAATCCGGTCTCTTCCACCTGGGGATGGTCCAGGAACTCGACATAATTATTCACCCGCTCGTGTAGGATCCGCGCTTCGGTCAGTTTTTCGGAGAGCGCCTTGCAGCCATGAAGCTTAAAGGCATCGCAGATCAACGGCATGATTTCCGCTTCGTGTTCGACCCGTTGCGCATTCGTCGCGTATTGCGGATCCGCACCGATCAGCGGTAGGCCCAGCAATTCACACAGCTTGGGGAACTCATCGTCCTTATACATCAGGATAGTGATATAGCCGTCCTTCGCTTCGAACACGCCCGCCGGCACCCGTCCAACGACGTAGGCGCCTTGCTCCAGGTTCACCATCATCATACGGATCGCACCCAAACAGACGGCACCCTGCATCAAATTGGTCTCGATCAAGCAGCCCTTGTCCTCATCGCGGCGCGCATACAGCGCCGTCGTCAGGGCCTGAAACCCATAAAGTGCGGTCGCCATGTCGCAAATAACGACGCCAATGCGATGAGGAATACCGTCCTCCCCCTGGTTCACCGACATCAAGCCGCAAAAGGCCTGCAGTACCGGGTCCATCGCCGGGCGTTCGCGCAGAGGCCCGCCGTTCCCGAAACCGGAGATCGAAAGATAAATGGCCTTCGGACTTATCTTCGAGACCTCTTCATAAGAGAAACCGAGGCGATTGGTCACACCCGGTCGGAAATTCTCAATGAACACATCCGCGTCTTCCAGGAGCCTACGAACCGCGTCTTTCCCCTCCTCGCACTTCAAATTGAGGGCCACGCTCCGCTTACCTAAGTTCGTTACAACGGAAAAAGCCGAGTGTTTATCGTAGTCGCGGCTGATGAATCGCCCCCACTCACCCTCGAGAGGTTCGACCTTTATCACATCTGCGCCGTATTGCGCCATCAACATCCCGGCGTAGGGCCCGGAGACCCCTTGGCTGATATCCACGACCCTCAGGCCGGCGAAGGGTGCATCGTATCCCATGATATCTCCCCGTACACGGTGGCTTCGGGCTTTTC
>JABJCS010000224.1 GCA_018665505.1 Alphaproteobacteria bacterium | reverse complement strand
GTGGGAAGCAAGCTATGTTATTTTCGAGCGGCTTTATCGCAGCAACAGGAAGGGCCCGACCATGCCTGATGACAGCAAACCTAAGATTACGCCGGAAGAGGCGGCGAAGACACACAATGCGCCGATTGTTCGGCGGCCGGAAGAACTACCGCACGAGATGGCCCGGTTCGCCAATGTAAGCCAGATGGTGTTCCATCCGACGCCTGAGAATCCGACGGAGCCAAACGCAGGAATTCTGACTTACGGACCCGGCGGCGGCTTCCCGTTGCACAAGCATGACTTTGCTCAGATGTGGTACGTGCTTGAAGGCGAGTGCGAATACGGCGACCGGACACTAACGCCGGGTGACCTGGTCTATATGCAAGACCCGCATTTTGAGTGCGAGATGCGAACGGAAAATGGCTGTAAGATTTTGTTCATGCAATATCCAGGGCCCACGACTGGAGCGGCACCGATCTATGATGGGCGCTTCAATCAAAAAGAAAAACCGAAGCTGGAAGACCAGGATTTGGAACGCTAGGCCGCACAAGAATAAGGATCAGCAATGCATTTCGGTAGTTTTATGGAGTTCGGCACGCGGTCGGGCGTCTCTCACGCGGAAGCCTTCCGCGAAGGCTTCGATCACGCGCGTCTTTGCGAGGACACCGGATTAGACAGCGTCTGGCTCTCGGAATTTCATTTCATGCCGGATCGCTCAGTCCTGTCTTCTCCCATCGTCGTCGCCGGTGCGCTTGCGCAATGTACCAAACGGGTTCGTATTGGCATGGCGGTTTATGTCCTGCCGTTGACCAACCCGCTGCGGGTCGCGGAAGAATCTGCGTCGGTCGATCAGATCAGCGGTGGGCGGCTCGATTTCGGAATCGGGCGCAGCGGCTTCGCGCGGCAATACAAGATTTACAATATCGACTACGGCGAAAGTCAGGAACGGTTCGAGGAGTCGTTGACGGTCTTGCGGAAAGCCTGGACTGGCGAGAAATTCTCGCATGATGGAAAATACTATCAAGTCTCCGACGCGCAATTGATCCCGGTTCCGATTCAAAAACCGCACCCTCCGATGCGGATGGCGGCTTCTTCTCCCGGGACCTTTAAGACGGTGGCTGAGGAGGGATTGCCGCTCTTCGTTGGCCTGCGCGGTGACGGGCTCGATTCCTTGAAGATCAACATCGCCGTCTACCGCGATATTTGGAAGAAGGCCGGCCATGAGGGCAACGGGAGCGTCTTCCTGCGGGTACCGGTTTATGCAGCAGACACCGAACAAGCGGCCTACGATGAGCCGCGCGACTGCATCATCCATTATTTCGAACGTCAGGCGAAGATGATAGCTTCCGCCGGAGCGCAGGGAGCGAGTGCCGAGGCCATGCGTGCCAAGATATCACAGGCGCTTTCGGCACTGTCTTATGACGATATCCTGGCGTCCCGCGCTGCTATCGGGACACCGGCCATGTTGGTGGATCGCTTGACTGAATGGCAGGAAGTCCTCGGTATCGACGGCGTTGTGATGGAGCTGAACGCGGGGAATTTGCTGACTGAAGCGCAAATCTCGAATAGCACTAGGCTGATCGCGGAACAGGTGATGCCCGCATTCAAATAGGGATTATTCCGCCGGATTAGCTGCGGGGGTCGGTTTTCGCTGTGCCTGCGCGAGATAGATCGCCGGTATAAACCCGCAGAACGCAAAGATGCCGAGTGCCAAGAACGTGTCCTGAAAGCCGCGCGTACTTGCCTGCGCCATAATGACTTCACCCAGATAATATAGGGCGCCGGGTGTACGGATGGCCTCTGCGACACCGGCTTCCGAAAGCAGTCTGGTAATATGATCCAACAATTCCCCGCTCGCTTGGCTGACAGTGATTTGCGTGGCGGTGAAGGAGTCCATGTGCAGCGGAATGCGCAGCTCGAGGAAGACGACGAGCACATTCGTGCCAATGGCCGCGCCCAGCATACGGATGAAATTGACAACTCCCGATCCTTGGTTGACGAGGTCCGGCGGCAGCGCCCGCAGCGCTTCCGTGTTCATAACTGGTCGAATGAAGGCGGTGCCGACCCGGATCAGGATTGTGAAGGATACGAAGGTCCAGAACGGCGTATTCACATCGGCCTGTGACATTAGGACAAATGCCATTCCGAACGAGAACAGCCCGAAATAGATCAAATAGCTGGTTGGGAATAAATCGGTCAGACGGCCCGACAGCGGAAATAGGATGAGCAGCGACAGGCCGCCTGGAATCATCATCATGCCGGCTCGAAGCGGCGTGTAATGTTGAATTTCTTGGACAAATAGCGGGATCATGAATGTCGAGGATAAGAACGCGCATCCGGCAAAGAAGGAAATCACGGCGGCGGCGCTAAAGCGGGGGACCAGGAACAGCTTCATGTTGACGAGCGGGTGCGAGCCGTAGATTTGTCGGAAGATAAAGCCGATCGCAGAGATCACGCCGATGGTGAACCCGGCGATAATGATATCCGAGACCCAACCGAGCCGTTGGCCAAAACTGAAGGACAGCAAAAGACAGGCGAGGCTGGTCCACATTAGCAGCAAGCCGGTGAAGTCGAACTTCGGCAGTTTCTTCGGTAATTCCTTGCTCGGCATAAACAGGATACCGAGAACGCAGGCGACGATGGCGGTCGGCAGTTGTAGTAAAAAAATGTAGTGCCAATTGAAATACTCGAGCGCGAGGCCGCCCATCGTCGGTCCCATGATTGGCGCTAATACCATGCCCATACTGAACAGGCCCATGGACATACCCTTGGACCGCGACGGCCAGACCGAGAATGTGACCGCCATGGCGAGGGGTTGTACGACGCCCGCGGCCGTCCCTTGGAAGACGCGGCCGAACGAGAGCAACGCGGTATTGGTGGCGAGGCCACTCATCGCGGAGCCCAATATGAAAATCAAGAGTGCGCCGATAAAGGCGGTCCGTTGGCCGAAGTTCTGAATGACCCAGGCGGACAGCAACATGCCACCGGTCATCGCGCCGAAATATCCGGTTGAGAGCAGTTGCGCCTGATCGCGGCCGATGCCGAATGCGCCCATAATATCAGGGAACGCGACGTTAACCGTCGAGCTGGCGAGAATGACCGTCATGCCGCCGATGACCGACGTGATCGTCGCAAACCATTTGTAAGCGGGTCCGTATCGGGCGAATAGGTCGTCTATGCTTTCATTATACAAGG
>JABJCS010000019.1 GCA_018665505.1 Alphaproteobacteria bacterium | reverse complement strand
CCTCGACCTATGGCCGTGGCGGCTCTCACCCGGCGAGCCATCGCACCGAGACGGTTGACTACGCGCTGATCCTGTCGGGCGAAATCACCATGGTCATTGATGACGGTGAGGTGGAGCTCAAGGCCGGGGATGTGGTGATCCAGTGTGGCACCAACCACGCCTGGTCGAACCGTAGCGACAAGCCCTGCGACGTAATGTTTGTGCTGATCGACGGGACGTTCGATCCGGAACTGGCGGCGAAGTTCCCGACGGGCGACTAGGTTTGTTCTTCACGGCTGTGACGGCACCGAAGCGCCTGTTCAAATGCTCGACTTTGACGGCGCGGGTCTGCAACATAGGGTTTCCGGGATAGGGATTTGGTGGAACGGCATCACAACATGACACAGACCGAGCTTTCGACCGGCAGGACGGAAAACAGGCAATTGTCTGTTGCCGGACAATATGCCGCCGCACGGCAGGTTCGGTTGCGGTCGCTGGTCTGGATACGCTGGATTGCGGTGGTGGGACAGCTCGCCGCGCTGTTGATTGTGCAGTTCGGGTTTGGCTGGAATCTGCCGATCACGGCCGCACTTGCCGCGGTCGCCGCCTCGGTGATCCTCAATGTGGCGATGACCTTCCGGCGACCATTGCAGGGCCGTCTGGGAGAGTTGGAGGCCGCAGCCTATCTGGGCTTCGACATTCTGCAACTGGCGGTTCTGTTGTATCTCACCGGCGGTCTGAGCAATCCCTTTGCCTTGTTGTTTCTCGGACCTGTCACCGTTTCAGCGTCGATCCTAAGTCGTTCAGCGACCGTGGTCCTGAGTGCGCTGGTGGTGATCTGCGCGAGTTTACTGGCGTTCTATCACCAGCCGCTGCCCTGGGGCGCCGAAGGGTTGAAACTGCCGGTGCTCTATATCGGCGGGCTTTGGGTGGCCGTGATTGTGGGCACGTTGTTTCTGGCCGGGTATATCGGCAATGTCGCGGGGGAAGGACGGCGGATGTCCAATGCGCTGGCTGCCACGCAGCTGGCTCTGGCGCGCGAACAACAATTATCGGCTGTGGGCGGTCTGGCCGCCGCCGCGGCCCATGAGCTCGGCAGCCCGCTGGCAACCATCGCGGTGACCACCAAAGAGCTTACCCGGGAGATTCCCGCCGACAGCCCCTACGCCGATGATATTCGGATTCTGCAAATTGAGTCCGACCGTTGCCGCGACATCCTCGCTGAAATTGGCCGGGCCTCGGACCACGCTGATCCGGATGACCCGTTTGTAACCGGGCTTCTATCCGACGTTGTGGCGGCTGCCGCGACCCGCTACCGCAGCGAGGAGATCATCCTCGATGTGGTGGCCGCTGCCGTCGACGACAGCGAAGAGCCCTTTGTGCCGCGGAGCCCCGAGCTGCTCCACGGGCTGGGAAATGTGATTCAAAACGCGGTCCAGTTTGGGCAAAAAACCGTTTCTGTGGCGGTCTCCTGGGATGAGTTGGAGGCCCGCGTTGAGGTTCGTGATGATGGCCGCGGGTTCCCGCCCGGTGTTCTAGATCGGGTTGGCGAGCCGTATATCTCGAACCGCGGTGATGGCCATCTCGGATTGGGAATCTTTATTGCTCAGACGCTTCTGGAGCGTACCGGGGCGCGTATCCAGTTTACCAATATTCGCGATGCAGGCCATGTCGAGGGTGCAGAAGTCGTAATTGTCTGGAACCGCGCGGCGCTTGAAGTTAAGAGAGGGAAAGGATAGTCGAAACCTATGACCCAAGCTGAAGACCATGGAGCCCTCGTCTCCGGTGAAACATCCCTGCTGATTGTCGATGACGAGGCGAATCTGCGCAATCAACTGGCCAAGGCGATGGAGCGTCGGGGCTTTACCGCGGAAGTTGTCGAGACGGTTGCCGAGGGCAAGCGCGCCGTGAGCGCCAACCCGCCGAAATACGCGGTCATTGACCTGCGGCTCGACGATGGCAGTGGTCTCGAAGTTGTCGAGGCGTTGCGTGAGGCCCGCCCCGATGCCCGTATTGTGGTGCTGACCGGATACGGCAACATCGCGACCGCGGTGGCCGCCGTAAAAGCCGGGGCGGTGGACTACCTGCCCAAACCTGCTGACGCTGACCAGGTCGCCGCGGCGTTGCTGGCCGAGGGTGATGCGTTGCCACCACCTCCTGACCGACCGATGTCGGCAGACCGGGTGCGCTGGGAACATATCCAGCGCGTCTATGAGCAATGCGACCGCAACGTGTCGGAAACCGCGCGCCGTCTGAACATGCACCGTCGGACCTTGCAGCGCATCCTGGCGAAACACGCGCCGCGCGAGTGACACGGGATACTTCCGCGAATGGTGACGGTTCGACGTGCCTGGCTTTTGCCGGGCGCGAGCGTGATCTGTGGGTGTGGGTCGCCCCGGGTATCGATGCCGTAGAACTTCAGCGGGCGATTGCGATCTTCATGCCGCGCTGGCCGGTGTCGGTGGTGTCCGGCGACGTGATTCCCGACATTGCCGTTTCGCAACGCGAGGGTGTCTATCGCATTTAGGCAACCAGCTGGGAGGGCGGCGAACCCCTGGCCGAGGATTCCCGCAAAGCCGCGAATGCTCTCGCCGGGTTGTTGATCGATGGTCTCGTCGCCTAGGGGATAGCCGCCCATTGTCTGCACGCCGCTGCGGTCGAGATGGGTGGACGTGCGATCCTGTTTACCGGGCCGGCCCAGGCCGGAAAACCCACTCTTGCGTTGCGCCTGGCCTGCCACCTTGCCGATGACAGCATGCTGCTGAGCAGCGATGCCTCACCCTATTGCGCGGCCGCGTTGGGACTGTCGGCCAGGACGCGCCAACCGTCACCGCCGAGCGTGGTCTTGCCGAGCTCAATTTTACTTTGGCTATCTGGAACGAGCTTCCCGATGACGTCAAAATGTTGGCAGCGGCAGAGATATGCCTGACGTTGAAATGGTACCCGCGCGAACGCGTGCGCGTTATCGACTTGTCGAGGTGTG
>JABJCS010000018.1 GCA_018665505.1 Alphaproteobacteria bacterium | reverse complement strand
TTCGTCTCCAACAACAACGCCTTCGGCACGATCCGTATGCATCAGGCCCGCAGCTTTCCCGGCCGCAAAACGGCGACCGATCTAGTAAATCCGGATTTCGCCGCCTGGGGCGAAGCCTTCGGAGCGAAGGGCTTCAAGATTGAAACCGAAGCCAAAGCGGAAGAGATCGTCGCCGCCGCCATGGCTTATGACGGACCTTGCGTGATAGAGACTCGAGTAAGCCTCAACCATATCTCTCCCTCCGCACGCATCGACGAGATCGAAGCGCGATAGGGCAAAAGAGCGCCCACCTATGGCGAATGCTGAAGATCTCGAGACATTAGAGAAAGCCGCGAACTTAAAAGCTGCAGGCTTTCACCGCGACGCCGTCGATCTCTGCCAAAGCCTAGTGAGGGATAATCCTGACTTCTTCGAGGCCCATGCGGTCAAGATGGAGGCGCTGCAATACGCTGAAGACGGCACTGTCGATGAGATATTCGATTCCCTGAGATTTTGGACGGCTTTAAACCCACCGCACAACACTGAACCTGCCGAGCCTGTAATTTCTGCACCGCCACGGGACAAACTGAGAGTCGGTTACATGGCGCTAGATTTTCGCGCGAACCCGGCGACGCTCGGCACCCTTCCCGCCCTGCATTTTCACAACCGGGAGCAGTTTCACATTTCAGGTTATGCCGATCTATCGCGGCCGGACGGTGCCACGGAGCAATTTCTGCAGCGCTGCGATTCCCACCGTAATTTCTCCGGTGTTTCTTCGACTGATGCCGCGCGAATGATCCGGGAGGATGAGATCGACATTCTCATTATTCTCGCTGCCCACACCGCACGATGGCTTCCCGCTATTGCCCGGCATCGACCGGCACCGGTGCAAATCTCTTGGCACAACAACTGTTCCGTCGGCATTCCAGAGGTCGACTATTTTATCGGTGACTCCATCAGCACCCCGCGTGACGGCACGGAACCGTTCCTAGAACGTGTCATCCATATGCCGTGCTGGACAATACAGGCTTTCCCCCACGAGATGCCGGACATTACCGGCCCGCCTGTGCAGGTGAATAATTACGTCACGTTCGGCTCATTCAACAACCCGATCAAAATCACCACCCGTGTGATTTCCCTGTGGAGCCGTGTGTTGCAACAAGTGCCTAATTCGCGGCTACTGCTGAAATTCTACGATATCTATACGAACACCGCGCTCACCGAACGCATCGCCAAAGGCTTTACCGACCACGGAATCGCGGCAGACCGCATCCAATTTCTCGATAGCACCGAGAATCGAGGCCAGCATCTAGCGCAATATAACCGGATCGACATCGCCCTCGATCCGTTTCCCTTTAGCGGAGCGACCACCACATTCGAAGCTCTGCTCATGGGCGTGCCGGTGATCTCGCTCCTCGGAGATCGCTTCGTCGCCCGCATGTCGAGCAGCCTCTTGCACAGCGTCGGACTGCAAGCGTTCTCCGCGGCCTCAGAAGAAGCCTATATTGTGCGCGCCACGGAACTCGCCGGTAATGTTGACTTTCTCGCCCGCATTCGGGGGGCGCTCCGGCCCATGCTCCAGGCCTCTCGCCTCCATGACAGTCGCCGCTTCACGCGGAACCTCGAGCGAGTTTACCGGGCCGCTTGGAGGATACGGCAAACCAAGATGGCGCTGCCGTCTCAATGAGCATGATCAATAAGTTCGAGGCCTTGGCCCCCTTCCGGGTTCGCAGTTTCCGGTTTCAATGGCCTGCCGATCTACTGACCTCTTGGGCATTCGAGATGGAGATGCTCGTACTCGGCTGGTACGTGTTGGTGACGACGGATTCGGTCATTCTGTTGACGGCATTCGGCGCGCTCGGATTCATCGGGACATTGGTCGCACCCGTCTTCGGCATGCTGGGCGATCGGCTCGGACGACGGACGATGCTCTGCTTCATGCGGGCCTATTACGCGTGCCTCGCGGTCGTGACCATGATCCTCGGTATGACCGATCAGCTGACGCCATATTTCATCTTGGCGATCTCACTTTTGGCAGGATTGGTGCGCCAGTCGGACCTGGTGATGCGCAATTCCTTGATTGGCGACACCATGCCGCCAGAGCATTTGGTTCGAGGCATCGGGTTGGCACGAACGACCCAAGATACCGCCCGCATCTTCGGTGCGTTGGCAGGCGCCGGGTTGTTCGCGGCTTTTGGGATCGGCAATACGTATATCGTGGTCGCGGCATTCTATGTCATGAGTTTTCTTTTCTCGCTGGGCCTCGCGCAATCGTCACGGCCGGAGGAGGTAACTTCGCGGTGGCGCGAACTGAAGGAAGGCTTCGTCTATATTTGGAATACACCGCGCCTGCTGGCGCTGATGTGGTTGGCGTTCCTGATCAATTTCTCGGCCTTTCCCTTCACCATTTCGCTGTTGCCGTTTTCGGCCAAGGAAATCTACCACGTCGGTGAGGGTGGATTGGGAACGCTCATCGCGGCATACGCGTCGGGGGCGTTCGTCGGTTCTGTCCTGATGGCAACGACCGGCGGTTCGCGAAGACCAGCCACTTTCATGTTCGCCTTCGCCTTGAGCTGGTATGTGCTGTTGGCCATATTTGCCGCCATAACGAAAATCGAACTCGGGCTCGCGGTCCTATTCTGTATCGGCATCGTGCAAAGTTTCACGATGCTATCGATGTCGAGCCTGATCCTCGGCACCGCCGCCGCAGAGCTAAGAGCCCGTGTAATGGGCGTGCGGATGTTGGCTGTCTATGGATTGGGGATCGGTTTGCCGATCGCGGGCGTTCTGATCGATGCAATCGGATATGTCGGGACCGTCTGGATTTTCGCTGCAATCGATATCATTGCCGTCGCGGCGATTGCGTTAAAATGGCGACGAGCACTTTGGGCTTGAGCTGAGATTTGCTAAGATAACCCGACCAAAACGGAGAAATCGATATGAGCGCGGAATTAAAGACATTGAAAGTGAAAAAGCTAGCCGATGCCGAAGAGGTCGATTTCGGCCCGTTCTCATCTTATCACCCATTGGTGGCCGACGGCGACACGCC
>JABJCS010000223.1 GCA_018665505.1 Alphaproteobacteria bacterium | reverse complement strand
TCTCGCCCATGACGACGGTGCGCATCTGGAACACCAACCTGCAAAGCATGCTCTATTGCGAGGTGCCGGTCGAAGGCGGACGCCCGCAAGAACGCGGCGACTACAACATTCCGGGCGTCCCCGGCAGCGGTGCGAAAATTCAAGTCGATTTTGCCGAAACCGCCGGGCAAGGCGTCGGGTCCTTGCTGCCGACAGGAAACCCCATGGACCGGCTCGAGGTCGCAGGCCTCGGCACCATCGATGCCTCGATGATCGATATCGGCAATCCGCATGTGTTCATCCGGGCCAAGGATATTGGGCTGAAAGGCACCGAGACCGCGGATCAAATAGACGCCGACAAGGACCTGACTGAGCTGCTGGAACGCATCCGCTCCCATGCGGCTTTTACCATGGGCATGATCAGCGATCCGGCACGCGGCAAACAGGAAAGCCCAGCCGCGCCCATTATCGCCATGATCTCACCACCGCAGGACTACGAAGCGCCGCTCAGCAACCGCATGGTCAAAGCGGAAGAAAGCGACTTTCTCTCCCGCCTGATGTTCATGCAGCAAATGCACAAGACCTATGCAGGCACGAGCACCGTCTGCACCGGTATCGCCAGCAAACTCCCCGGCACCATTGTCCACGAGGCCTGCCGAGAAGGAGCGCAAGACCGCATGGAAGTCCGCATCGGCCACCCGGCAGGTGTAATTGAGACGGAAAGCGTAGTCGAGCTGAACGGCAACGATTACGATGTGAAGCGCGCGACGCTCGGGCGGACGGCCCGGCGGATCATGGAAGGGACGGTTTACGTTTAGATGCGAAATCTCGCATGCTCATGCTGAGCATGTCGAAGCACGAGCCTAGATTTAAAGCACCGGTGACTTATCCGTGCAGCCCGTCTCCCGCTCATACGCGCGTGCAGCCCTGAACAATGTCGCTTCATCGAAGCTGCGACCGACGATCTGATATCCAGTCGGCAGACCGTTCGACGTAAATCCGCACGGCACACCGAGCGCCGGCAAGCCAAGAAAATTGAACGGGCGGGTGCAGGAGCCGAACCGGGCGATCATATCGAGGAAACCTTGGTTCGCACTCATATCCGTCTCCGCGATGGTCGGCACTGCAATCGGCACTGAAGGCGCGATGAGCATATCAGCGACATCGAAGACCGCTTCGGTGAATTGCGCCAATAATTGGCCCCGAAGATTCAGCGCTTCGATATAACGCGTCCCCGGATAGTAAAATCCTTGCATCAAGCGGTTACGGGTCTGTGTGCCGTAATCTTGCGGGCGTTCGCGCAGATTGGTCGAGTGATATGTGGCCGCCTCGACGCGCCCTAATACCTCCCCGAGCGCGAAGCCGTCGGCTATACCGGGTATTTCGATCTCGACGATCTCCGCACCCAATTTCCGATAGACCTCGATACTGGCCTCGATGGCGACACGGACCTCCTCATCGACATCGTCGAAGAAATGGTTGGCGGGCACACCGAGCCTGAGGCCCTTCACGCCATCTTCGATCCCGGCGGTGTAATCGCCGACCGGCTCGCGGCTGGTCGTGGGGTCGTCTGGATCGTAACCGGCCACCGCCTGGGTCATCACTGCGCAATCGGTCACTGTGCGACAGAGTGGGCCAACGTGATCAAGACTGAACGAGAGCGGCATCGCGCCGTAGCGGCTTACCCGCCCATAGGTCGCCTTCATGCCGACAAGGCCATTGCAATAAGACGGAATACGGATCGAGCCACCGGTATCCGAACCAAGCGCACCATAGACGAGGCGCCCCGCAACGGCGGAACCAGAGCCGCTCGACGAGCCGCCAGTGATGTGCTCGGTATTCCAAGGATTGCGCGGTGTCCCGGCCATCTCATTGTGGCCGGTAGGCCCCGTGGCAAACTCGACCATTTGCAAGCGTGCGACTTCCAGCGCTCCCGCCGCGTCCAGTTTCGCCAACGCGGTGGACGTAATCTCTGGCACGTAGTCGGCTCGGATTTTCGAGCCACAGGCGCTAACCCGCCCGGCGCGGTAATACATGTCCTTATGCGCCAACGGCACACCATGCAGTGGGCCCGACGGGCCGTCCTTTGCTAAGGTCTCGTCCGACTTGCGGGCCTGCGCCAGCGCATCCTCGGGGTTGACGTCGGCGATGCAATTCAGCGTGTCGCCATGGCGCGCGATCCGGTCTAGCGCCGCTTCTGTTGCCTCCACGGCCGACAATTCCTTGGCCGCGATCTTGGCCGCGACGTCGGTCAGGCTCAGCGCTGCGATCTCATCCGCACTCATGCCTTCTCTCCCTTCGCCTTGCCGTCGAGCAATCCTCGAAAACTTGCCGGTTCAGATTCGAATGGCAGACCACGAGCGGCTTCGCGCACCTGACCTTCGTGCAGTTTCACCCTGCGAAACACAGTGCTGGCGGAACCGGGATCCGGCTCGACCTGCTGAACTTTCTTCGCCCACTCGCGGAGGACTTCGTCACTGTCGCTCATCGTTTCCTCCTAGAGTTCGGGTGCTCGGTCGCACCACAGCGTCTCGCGCTCGTAGGCGTGTCCGGCCCGCAATAAGGTTTTCTCATCAAAAGGTCGCCCAATCAGTTGGAATCCGGTCGGCAAACCGTTTGCCGTGAACCCGCACGGCACGGAGACCGTCGGCAAGCCGAGGAAATTGATCGCCCTGGTGTTGTGCGTAATCGAGGCAATGGATTTCATGTAACCTGGTTGCGCACCCACATCGGTTTGGTCGATACGGGGAATCTCGATGGGGATGACCGGTGCATGTAGCATATCGACCTTGTCGAACACACTGCCACAAAAATCGGCAAGCACTTGGCTGCGCAGGTTCAACCCTTCGATATATCGAGTGGCGGAATAATAAAAACCCGGCAGCAATCGGCTCAGTGTCTGTGACCCGTAATCACCCGGGCGCTCACGCACCCATTTACTGTGATATGTGGCCGCCTCCGTCGCCATGACAACGTTGGCGAAGCGGTTGGCCTGCTCGATACTTTGCGCATGCAGCGGCACGATCTCCGCACCCAATTCGCGGTATACCTCAAGACTGGCTTCAAGCGCGTTTCGCACTTCGTCTTCGACCGGGTCGTAGCAATGATTCTCCGGCACACCGATGCGCATACCCTTCACACCGTCCGCAATACCGTCGAGGTAGTTCGGCACCGGGCGGTGGCTTGTCGTGGCGTCGTTGGGATCATGCCCTGCTATAGCCTGCAAGATCAGAGCGCTGTCTTTCACGGTGCGTGTCAATGGTCCCACATGATCGAGCGAATAGGAGAGCGGCATGGCACCGTAGCGGCTGACAAGCCCGTAGGTTCCCTTCACACCCGCAAGGCCGCAACATTGTGCCGGCAGGCGGATCGAGCCGCCAGTGTCCGAGCCGAGCGCGCCGTAAACCAAACGCCCCGCAACCGAAGCACCGGAGCCGCTCGACGAACCACCGGTAATGTAATCCGTATTCCAAGGATTGCGCGGCGTACCCACCACCTCGTTATGGCCTGTCGGGCCGAACGCGAACTCCACCATATTGAGCCGCGCGATATCAAGGGCACCCGCCGCATCCAACCGCTGGATCGCGGTCGAGGTCACATCGGGTACAAAACCCGCCAGGATATTGGAACCGCAAGCCGCCGTCCAACCGGCGCGGTAGTACATGTCCTTATGCGCTAAGGGCACACCGTGGAGCGGGCCCCGGACATTGCCCGACGCCAACTCCTCATCAGCCTTGCGAGCACCGGCGAGCGCCGCCTCTTCGTCGCAGTGGACAATGGCGTGGAGTTTTTCACCGTAACGATCTATCCGGTCCAGAGCGGCTTCCGTCGCTTCGAGGGAAGATATCTCACGACCGGCGATCTTCTCCGCCGCGTCCGCCAGTGTGAGGGCCGCAATATCGTCGGCGCTCATTTCGGTGTCACCTTATCGGCGATCTTCTCCAGCATACGCGTATAAGAAGCAGGCTCTGTCTCGAACGGCAACGCCATCGCAGCGTCGCGCGCCTGGGCATCCTGGCGCAACACAGCGCGCAGAATTCCATCCTCCGACCCAGCCTCGGGAGCTATTCCTTGGGCGAGCGCCGCCCATTCCTTCAAATGTGAAATATCGTCGCCCAATTCACCCTCCCATGTTTCGGCAGCTCACCAGGTGGTGGCGTTTTCGATCAATTCGATATTGTTCGATATAGGGCTGGGACGGGCCATCATGAAGCCCTGACCGTAATGGCACCCGTATTCGGCCAGAATATCGTATTCGTGTTGTTCTTCGATGCCCTCGGCGACGATGTCGAGGCCGAGATCGATGGCCATGCCGGCAATGGCACGCACGAGCTTCCGGCTTGCATCGTCCTTCGCCATGTTGACGACGAAAGCACGGTCTATCTTCAAGGTATCGAAGGGGAAACGATGTAGGTAACTGAGGCTGGAATAGCCGGTGCCAAAATCGTCGATGGCCAGCAGAATGCCCAACTCTTTTAGTTTCTCCAGTGCCACTGCCGCGTGTTCCGCATCATGCACCATCAAGCTTTCCGTGATCTCCAACTTGATCTGCTTCGGATCCACACTGGATTTCTCGATAATGTCGCGCAATACATCGATCTCCGACAGTTCGAACAATTGCCGTCCCGAGACATTCACGCTGATGAACGGCGGCTTCTCATCGGGAAAGGATTTCTTGAAAGCCGCCAGCATCGTTAAATGATCACGCAGGCCCGTTTCCAGCGCCCAACGCCCCATCTCTACGATCATGCCGGTTTCTTCCGCCAACGGAATAAATTCTCCCGGCGAGATAAATCCCCTCTCCGGATGGGTCCAGCGCATCAGCGCCTCGCAACCGGATAGAATACCGGTCTTCAAATTGATGATCGGCTGATAGTGAAGTTCGAATTCCGGCACCTCGATGGCTTGGCGCATTTCGCCTTCGATTTGAATGCGGCGGAGTGCTAGCTCCCTGACCTCGTCAAACGCCAATTTGCGCGCCTTGCTGATCTCAGGAATCGAGCTGTCGCCTTCCCGCATCCAACGCGGCGCGTCACGCAACCGGTCCACGATCATTCGGATCATCAACCGCATGATCGGGTCCGCCGCTTCGATTGGCTTCAGCAGACGGTCTCGTTTCAAGACGAGCAATTCGGAATCTTCGGCGGCAATGGCCGTCGCGGAGCGCGGCGCGTCGGCGATCAGCGACATTTCGCCAATAATTTCTCCCTTCCCGAGGGTCGCAAGAACTTTCTTGCCAGAAGGAAGATCGAGCGAAATTTCAACCGCGCCGGTCTCGACGATATAGGCGTCGTCCCCTTTCTCCCCTTCCTGAAAAAGGACATCGCCCGACTTCAAGTTACGCGCGTATATCTGTTCCGGCATCGATTATTCCTTTCGGCGGGCATTATAGAGACTATCTGGCTCGCCGCACGAGCAATTGTCTGTGCTTCTCGTCACATCCGAACCGTCACGCCACCCATTCGCTGACCGGTGCGCGTGCTTCCTGAAGCGGCTGGGTGATCACATCAACCAATGTCGGTTTGTCCAATTCAACCGCCGCCTTGAGCGCCGGCCCCAATTCCGCCGGATCGCGCACCGTCCAGGTTTTAATGCCATAGGCCTCCGCGACAGCCGCATGATCCGTGCGCGTAAAGTCGACAGAGAAGTAACGTCCTTCGTAGCCGCTGCGCTGTCCGGCCTTGATCCAACCAAACACGCTGTTTGAGATCACTACTATCGTCACGGGAATATCGAGGCGTTTGATGGTTTCCAACTCACCGACCGACATACTGAAACTACCGTCCCCCGTAATCGCCACGCATTTCGAACCGGAACGGCCATAATACGCCCCGACAACAGCCGGAAGGGCGAAGCCAAGCGCCCCATGGGCGCGATTGCTGATAAAGGTGCGACCGATATCGCGAATTTCATAATAGGCCGAGAAATACGGACAGGGCGTGCCAGGGTCGGCGACGATGACCGCATCTTCCGGCAAAACCTTTTGCAATTCATCGACGATCCGTTCCGGTCGGATCGGC
>JABJCS010000222.1 GCA_018665505.1 Alphaproteobacteria bacterium | reverse complement strand
TCCATGCTCTTGCCTCCCGTCGTTTCAAAGTCCCAGAACGGAAATCACTCGCTCGCTTCGAGCTTGTCCTGAGTCTTGGTCTCGAAGTCGCTGGCGTCGTGACGCTCGCGGAGCTGGCCACTAAGTTCGCCCCGAACCCTATTGACCATCCGGCCACGTCGGGCGGGCTCTCGGTTGTGTATCTCATTGGCCCAGCGCACGACGCTGGTATAGCTCTGCACGTCGAGGAACTCGGCGGCGTCGTACTGCCAGCCCATCACCAAGCCGCCATACCATGGCCAGATCGCCATATCGGCGATGGTGTATTCGTCACCGCACATGAACTGATTTTCGGCCAAGCGCCGCTCGAGCACATCCAACTGGCGCTTCGTTTCCATGCTGAACCGGTCGATGGCGTACTCAATCTTCACCGGCGCATAGGCATAAAAATGGCCAAACCCTCCGCCAAGATAGGGGGCGCTGCCCATTTGCCAGAACAGCCAGGAGAGACATTCCGCTCGTGCGGACACTTCCGTCGGAAGGAATACGCCGAATTTCTCTGCCAGATACATCAAGATCGCGCCGGATTCGAAGACCCGGGTTGGCGTCGGCGTGCTGTGATCCATCAATGCCGGAATTTTAGAATTCGGGTTGATATCGACGAATCCGCTGCCGAACTGATCGCCGTCGGCAATCTTGATCAGCCAGGCGTCGTACTCCGCACCCTTGTGGCCTTGGGCCAAAAGTTCCTCCAGCATCACCGTGACCTTCACCCCATTGGGTGTGCCCAGCGAGTAGAGTTGCAAGGGATGCTCACCGATCGGCAATTCCTGGTCGTGGGTGGGCCCAGCGATCGGGCGGTTGATATTGGTGAAGGCGCCGCCATCCTGGGCCTCCCATTTCCAGACTTTAGGAGGAGTGTAAGCTGAAGAGTCGTTCATTGCGTGATCTCCGTGGGGTCGAATGCGGCCCTTTGGTTTAAGCGGGTAATTTTGTGGACTGCCAAGCGACCATGCGCCATGTGCCGCTTTGGTTTTGGTATACGTCTGTGAACCGGACGCCGAATGAATTGGGCGCACCATTTGCCAAGATACTGATTTGGGCGGCACCCGTCAGGATGACGGCGTCGCCTAAATCTTTGGCCTCGACGTCGGATGCTTCAACGGAGGTGTATTCTGTAGCACCGGATTCCATGGCGGCGATCAGGCTGTCCTTGGTGTCCAGGCGCGCAGAGGAATGGGTGTAGACCAAATCCTTACACAGCAAGTTCTTTAGTTTGGCGACATCCTTGTCGACCATTGCCTGCATACGTTCCTTATCAAGTGCTATAATTCGGGCGCCGTTATCGCTCATGGCATTTCTCCGTTCGTTCGATTGTGTTGATTTCTATTCGGCGGCTTCCGGGGCGGGGACGTGGGCGGCATTTAATCCGCTCTCCAACATGCCGTCCATGGCACCGTCCTCCATCTCGATCTGCAACGCCATGTTGATCTTATTGAACATGCTGGCAAGGTTTGCGCGCATGGTAATGGCGACCAATTCGCGATCACTAAAATGAACCGCCATATCTTCATAAACCTTATCGCGGATACCCCAAGGACGCTCGATGACCAATCGGGCATAATCGCGTACTAATTTTTCTTTTGCATTGAGGCCCGTTGGGTTCGGTTCCAGTATGTTCTCTAGCGTCTCCGTATCCATCCCAAGTTCGACCGCGCGGTTCGAGTGATGGACCGTGCAATAGGGACACTCGTTTACCTTGGAGACGGTAACGACGATGATCTCGACCAGACGGGGCGGCAAGATTTCATTAGCTCGAAATTTGGCACCCATACCGAATATGAGCTCCGCGATTTCCGGACAATGGAAATAATGCGGTGGCAAATTGGCGTTGCGGGCAAATGCCTGCTCGATATTGACGAAGGAATCCCGGTATTCCTCCGGAATTTCGTCGGCGCTTAGTTTAGGGACACGGGCCATTGGAAGCGCTCCTGAATTTCCGTCTTTGCGGGAATGACGGTTGATAGATGCTGGTCGCTATTCCGCCGCCGTCGCCGCCGACCGGTTGGTGCCGAAACCGACGCTCGAGCCCAATAACGCGGCCGGAAGTTTTAAATCTTCCTGCCAGATCAGTGATTCCATGAAGAGGTGGAGCGGCTGGTCCTGCACCGTCAACTCGTAGACGTATTCGTCATAGGAAGCGTGGTTATGGGTCGCCCATCCAGGGGCGGAGAGCATTAAATCTCCCGCTTTCCATTCATAAACCTTACCCTCGACCGTACTGCGGCCTTCGCCTTCGAAATAGTAGTTAATAGCCGCGGACGTGTGCCGGTGCGGCCGGTCGACGATCTTCGGCGGGCGAATGGTGATGGTTGCGAAGAAACTCGGTGTACAGCCGTTAAAGCGCGTCGTCATTGGGTTGTACATCATGTAGAGGCGGCGTCCGACATAGTCCTTACCGAGCGCCTCCAGCTTAACGAGATGCTCTTGCACCTCTTCCCAGGGCCAATGCAAGGCTTTGGATTCGACGGATTGCGGATTGATCAGCACTTCATAGGGCATCAACCACGCACCGTCTTCGTTCAGTTGGAAGGTGCCGTAAGGGCTGTTCGATTTTGGATCCTCGCGGCCTTTCTCCTCGCCGCGGTCCTCTTCGACCGCTGCCATCACCGGCGGGTTCTCGTCCGCGGTGTATACGTTGAGGCGCTGGAGCAGCGGAATGTTGGAATAGGTGAGGCGCGCTTGGACCTGATCCGTGTCGTTCACGTGTCGGTAGGCCGTGTAGGACGGGTGATTGACCACGTGATACTGGCCATATTCGATCTTTTTGCCGGCGATTTCCGTATAACCGCTGCCTTTAATACAGAAGTTCACTTCCGTCGCATTGTGTCGGAACAAGCGCGACTGCTCGCCCGGGCGCAGCACATCAAGACTGACGCGGATGCCGGGCGCTAAGCCGAGGCTCGATTCCTCAGCGCGGGGATGAGCGAGAATCGAGGAGCGGAAGCCGTTCTCCGGCTGATCCAGATCGGCAAGACGCTCGATTTCATTGTCGATATCTTCCTTGGTGAAGATGACCGGCTCCCAGAAGTCTAACTCCTTCTCGCGCGGTATTCCCGTTTGATGGACGATCTTTCCCTTGGGTTCGCTCATCTCGTCATCCTCCTATCGGATCACACTTTCACCAGAATATCGTCGCCATCGACCTTTACCTCGAAGACCTTGAGGGCATCGGTCACGGGCGCGCAGAGGGCTTCGCCGGTCTTAATGCTGAAGCGTCCTTCATGTAGCGGGCACTCAATCTCGTCACCTTCTTGGAAGCCATCGACCATCGATGCGTAGGCATGAGTACAAATGTTGCTGGTGGCGTGAAAATCGCCATCTAAATTGTAGATTGCGATGTCTTCTTCGCCGACTTGAACACGGATCGGTTCTTCGGTTGCGACGTCGGCCTTTGCGGCCACGCGGTGCCAGTTATCTTCGCTCACGGTAGTTCCTCTCTCAAACGATGCCGCTGACATTAATTTGCGGCAATTAGGTTTCGCTAATCGTTGGAATTCTAAGTATATCATGGTCTGGCGTTTTCCAAGTGGGTGCGCGCGTTCAGCGCCGCAAGAACCGTCCTGATGTTACCTTTCGATCCGACCCCGGC
>JABJCS010000221.1 GCA_018665505.1 Alphaproteobacteria bacterium | reverse complement strand
GCGGCCCCTTCACGGTGCCGCGCACGCCGCAAGGACATCCGGTGGTGATCCAGGCCGGCATGAGCGGGCGCGGCCAGGAATTCGCCGCGCGTTGGGGTGAGTTGCTGTTCGTCGTCTATCACAGTTTGGAGCAGGCCCAGGCGCGCTACAAACTACAGAAGGAAATAACCGCCGCCGCCGGGCGCGACCCGGAAGGCATGAAAATCTGCAGCCTGTTCTATCCGATCTGCGCCGAGACACGGGCGGAAGCCGAGGATAAGGCCGCCGCCTACGAGAAACTGCCGAACGAGATGGACCAATTGCTCTTGCTCTCAGAAGCGCTCAATTTCGATTTCGCGACCAAGGGGATGGATGAGCCATTCACCGACGATGAAATCAACAATATCTCCGGCATGCAGGCCATGCGCGACCGCGTCGTCGTCGAGGAAGGCATCAAGAACCCGACGCCCCGCGACTTCATGCAGGTCACCGGGCGCGGCTTGCTCCGCAACGCCTGGGTCGGCGGTCCAAAAGAAATAGCTGACCGGATCGAAGAATGGTGGGAAGGTCGGGCCTGCGACGGCTTCGTGATCGGCCCGACGCATCAGCCGGGCAGCTTCGAGGATTTCGTGAAATACGTCATCCCGGAACTGCAAAAGCGCGGCATCTATCGCAAGGAATACTCGGGTTCGACGCTGCGCGACCACCTGGGCCTCAACCGTCCCAACATCGGCGACTGGCGCGGCACACCGCAGGCAGCGGAGTAACCATTGCTCGTCATTCCCGCATGTGCGGGAATGACAAAACTTGTGGAATACGTTTGTGATCGCACCCGCTCCATTCGAAGTCGCCATCCCCGATGCTGTTCTCGACGATCTAAAGGCGCGGCTCGCCAACACCCGGTGGCCGGACGAGCCGGCTCAAGCGGGCTGGGACTACGGCGCCAATCTCAACTACATGAAGGAACTCGTCGAATATTGGAAAGACGGATTCGATTGGCGTGCGGCTGAAGGCAAGATAAACGCATTCCCGCAATTCACCGCGCCGATCACGGCCGAAAACGGCGAGACCGTGGACATCCATTTTATCTACGAGACCGGCAGTGGCGCGAACCCACTCCCTCTCTTGCTGATGCATGGATGGCCGGGCTCCATCGCCGAATTCCTCGACGTGATCGAACCGCTGGCGCATCCGGAACGGTTCGGCGGCGACCCGGATGACGGCTTAACGATCATCGCGCCCTCGCTACCGGGCTACGGTTTCTCCGGCATCCCGAAGACGACCCTCGGTCCGCAAGCCACCGGCGGCATGATGAGCCAGCTTATGCGGGACGTGCTCGGCTACGCACGATACGGCGTGCAAGGCGGCGACTGGGGCGGCGTCATCGGCGCACGCATGGCGCTCGATCACCCGGGCGGAATCGCCGCACTCCACGTCAACATTCTGCCACTGCGGCCGAGCATCGGGCCGGATGATCCACCGTTGAGCGACGAAGAGTCTGCATGGCTGGGAGAGGCCAAGAAACACTTGCGGAATGAGACAGCCTACCAGGAAATTCAAGCGACCAAATCGCAGACCTTGGCCTACGGCCTCACCGATTCTCCCACGGGCCTCGCCGGATGGATCACGGAGAAATTCCACCGCTGGGCCGCGCCCGAGGCCGACGCACCGCCCTTCACCATGGATCAGCTGCTCACCAACATCACGATCTATTGGGCGACTGGCACCATCAATAGTTCGACCCGGATGTATCGGGGATTCTTCCGCAATGAGCGCAGCGGCGCCATGAAACCCGGTCAGAAGATCGACCTCCCGTTCGGGGCCTGCCTCCCGCCAAATGATCTCTACCCGCCCCCGCCAGCGAGCTGGGTGCGACGGCTCGGCAATGTCGTGCATGAAACTCGATTAAACGCGGGCGGACACTTCACCGCGCTGGAAGTCGGCGACGCGTTCATCGAGGACGTGCGCAGCTTCTTCCGAAAACATTATTAAAATACGAAATTAGGATACGAACCCATTCGCAAGAATGTCCGGTGATTCCACCGAACAACTACTGTAATGTTATGGTGGGAGCAATTCGGTGTTGGAGACGATAAGCATTTGGCGGGAAAGCACATAGACATCGACGAAATAAGGCGTCTGACCGCGTTGAACTCCGTCGCCATCATGGACAGTTTGCCGGAGGAGCGTTTCGACCGGCTTGCTCGTATCGCGAAGAACCAATTCAAGGTCTCGATCACGCTGATCACCTTCATTGATGCGGAGCGGCAATGGTTCAAGACCCATCTCGGTATTCCGGAAACCGAAGGCCCCCGGGCGTCCTCGTTCTGCAATCTTACGATCACGGAAGACCGTGTCCTATACATACCCGATGCGGCTGAGGACGACAGGTTCCACGACAATCCGATGGTCACGGGATCACCGCACATCCGGTTTTATGCAGGCGCGCCTATCCGTACAGCGGACGGTCAGAGAATCGGCACCCTCTGCTTGGCAGATGCCACGCCAAGAATTCTCGACGCCGACGACCTGAAGAGCATTCGCGATATTGCCGACTGTATCGAACAGGAATTGACACAAACCGATAGAGGCGCGGTCTACGCGGCCCATCAAGCGAGCCGATTCAGCGCAATGATCGAGAGCGTCGGCGACGCGATTTTGGGGCTTGATGAGAAGGGTACTATCCGCAGTGCCAATTCCGCCGTGCGCGAAGTCTTCGGCTATGCACCCGACGAGTTATTCGCACAGAATCTAAGCACGATCATGTCGGCCGCGCACAGATTCCGAGCCGACCCTCAAACCGGTGTAACCGATGACGAAACCGTATGGGTAGATGCGGATGGAGACGATCGATATTTGGACGGTCGGCGCAAGGACGGTTCGACCTTCCACATGCAGTTGGCAATCACCGAGATGGCACATTTCGGCCAACGTCAATTCGTGGCGGTGGCACGGGACGTAACCGAACAAAAGACCCAAGAACTATACCTCGACGCCATTATCGAAAACATCCCGAACATGGTCTTTGTGAAGGATGCTGAGGACCTCTGCTTCACCTTGTTCAACCGTGCGGGCGAGGAGCTGATCGGCGCGCGCCGCGATGTGCTGATCGGCAAATCCGATTTTGATTTCGTGCCGCGCGAACAGGCAGAAGCCTTCACCACCAAGGACCGTGAGGTCCTGCAACAAACCGGCGTGGTCGATATCTGGGAAGAGCCGATCGACACGCGGACCAAAGGACAACGCCTACTCCACACCCGCAAGATCGCCATCCGCGACGAACAAGGGGTGCCGAAATACTTGCTGGGTATTTCCGAGGACATCACCGACCGCAAAAGGATCGAAAAGGAACTCGCCATCAGCCTCGAAGAAACCGAGCGGGCGAGCCGCGGTAAGTCCGAATTCCTGGCCAATATGAGCCACGAGTTGCGCTCGCCCCTGAACTCGATCATCGGCTTCGCGCAGATCATGCGGGACGGCTATTTCGGCGCGTTGGACAAGCGCTATACCGAATACTTGACGGACATCTACAGCTCGGCCAGCCACCTACTCGAACTGATCAACGAAATCCTCGATATCTCGCGCATCGAGGCCGGCGAACTTTCCTTGGACGAGGCCGAGTTCGACATGGCGTTACCGGTCGAAGAAGCCATCCGTCTGACCGCCGTTCACACAGATGCCAAGGATCAAATATTGGTCAACGACGTGACGCCCGATCTC
>JABJCS010000220.1 GCA_018665505.1 Alphaproteobacteria bacterium | reverse complement strand
TATTGCGGCGATACCCGCCGCCAAGACGGCATAGGCGAGTGCGTTTTCGATCAGTGCTACGATCAAATGCATTGTAATGCTGCCGGTAGGTAAACTACCGACGGCAAAATTGAGAATCATCGCGAAGATCCAGAGACCGATTTCCGCCCCGCAGGCGACGATGAAAATCCGTAAACTATTCCCCCGGCCCAGTCGCCAAGATTCGAGTAACGAGAAGGGCGCATCGACCGCCGTCGCCGGTAGCCAAAGCGACAGCCGAAGGTAGACGATCATCGTCATGATGCCCGCAGCCATGCCGATGACCGATGACAAAGTGTTCACGTCCACCGGTGGAGAGACTTCAGTGGCGGCTGCAGCGGCGAAATTCAACACCACGCCGAATATTGTCAACATGACAATTGGCACCGCGACGACTGCCCCCGCGATCATGGCGATCAGGAGGAAGTGCAACAGGAATTTCAATTTTATTGGGTCCCAACGCAGTGCCGACCAAACCGTGCTCGACTCCCCGCGCATCAAATATCGTCGGTGCCAGGCGACGGCGAACATGATGTAAAGAACGAGGCTGGGAAGATACAGAATCAGGACTGCCGACAAGGTCGCCGGTGGACCGTCGGTTACCGGGGCCGCGGGATCGACGACGCCGAAAAGATCGGTCATCGCGACCTGATAAATCGTCAAGCCGACGACCGGGATCGCGGCCATAAGCAATAGATCACGGCGGGCGGTCCATAGAAACTTGAAGACATCAAGCAGCGTGTCACGGACCGGCAGGCGGAATTCTTCTGGATCGGTTGTATTGTACATCCCGCACTATCTATCCGAACGGGCCGCGAAGTCCAACCATGGATCGATGAGCGACTATTTCCGTAACGTCGCGATATAAGCCAAGAGATTGTCGATTTGGCGCTGGGTTAGTGCGATTTGCGGCATTTCGCCGTGCGGGCGGATCAGGAAATTGCGCAATGTTTTGGGCGTGCGTTGCGGGTCATTCGCGATGTGACGCCATCCCGGCACCTTGTCGCTGGTGGTCGCGCCTGAGATGTCGTGACATTCCGCACACCACTTCTGTGCCGTCTTCGCCCCTTCGGTCGCCTCGCCGCTGAATGCTGGGGACGCCATCACGCATGCGAGTAAGGTCAAAGCTGTCGTTTTCATGCGCTGACCATCTCATGAGAGACGGCGAGTTTCTTTGATGTGGATCAGTATTTATCCGTGGGACCGGGCGCGGCCGCGTCTCCGGTCGCTTCTTCCGATGTGTCGAGAGCCTCGGCGAGGCTCAGGGTCGCGGTGCCGGGCCGCAGAGCCTTTTGTTGGCTCTCGTGCGGTGCCCAGCCGTGCAGGTAGACGATCTGAAACGTCGCGTGAATTCGACCGTCCGCTTCCGCATAGCGTTCCGCGTAAAGTTCCGCTGCCCGCAGGAAGATGCCGCGCCGGGTGGGAGCGTTCAATTTTTCCCGCACGACGTTGCTCTCTCCCATGCCGCGCAGATCCGCCATGAGGCGGAAGATATTGTCATAGGTCACGGTGATGTTGTCCGCGTCCGCTACGGGCAACGCGAAACCGGCGCGCTGTAGCAATCCACCTGCATCCCGCAATTCAGCAAACGGTGAGACGCGTGGGCTGGCCCCACTGGTCAGTTCCAGCTCTGCACTCATCAGCACGTCGCGCAATTCGTGCAGCGTATCACCGCCGAAGATCGCGCCGAGGAACAACCCGTCCGATTTCAGAGCTCGCGCGATCTGCACCAAACTGCCCGGTAGGTCATTTACCCAATGAAGGTCAAGATTGCTAAAGACGAGATCGAATTTTTGGTCGGCAAAGGGCAAGAATTCGGCATCACCGACAACGGACGGTCCATCTACGTCGCCGATCATGCGCTCCGACAGATCGCAGGAGATAACGTGCTCGACACCACCGGGGCCGCCCGCGACAGGTCCGAATCCGCCAGAGCGCGCGCCAAGGTCGAGCGCGAGCGGAAACGGCCGCGCGATATCCAGCAGTCGGTCTGATAAACGCTCGCCGACTTCTCGGATCAGGAAATCGTGCGTGGCGAAATGCGCTGCCGCGCGGTCACGGCGGCGGCGCAATAAATCGCGATCGAAAATATCCGGTGTCTCTTGCATGGGCGCAATATGACGCGCGGTTCCGAGTGCCGCAAATACCGTTCGTCGTCCGACGAAAACTGGCCTGAAGTTTCCATGATCGTGTTAACCGCACACAAAGGCGGAGATGAGGCGGTATCAGGAATGGCAAATAAATTTGGGGCTGTCCCAGATAACTAGCCCATATTTGTTCTAACCCATTGCCTTAGCTGCGATAATTGGGCTGATGGGTCACTGTTGTTAAAACGCCACTCGCACTCCTTTAAGAATAGGCCGAAATGGGCCTTTGGAACACCG
>JABJCS010000219.1 GCA_018665505.1 Alphaproteobacteria bacterium | reverse complement strand
GGCCGGATGGGCGATCACATGGACTTCCGGGACGTGGTTCATGCGACGCAGGCGCAAATGTTGGAGCAGTTCGGCGAAAACGTCTTCCAAGGCCGGATCATCGAAGTCCATATCGGAACGCTGCTCGCAGACCAAGCCTTCACCTTCACGGACTGGACTGCGGAAATGAAGGCGAAAGCCTCCATCTGTATTTCCGATGACGAGACGCTCATCGAATCCTTGGAGATATCCAAGAGCCGCATTCAGGGCATGATCGACAAGGGCATGGATAACGATGTCCGGATGCTACAGGGGTTGATCGACAAAGCGGATATGCGCATTGCAGATATAAAATCCGGCGAAAACCCAGCGTTGGCGCCAGACGACAATGCGAAGTATTTCTCGGAAGTCGTCATCGACCTGGATAAGATCAACGAGCCGATGATAGCTGATCCCGATGTCGATAATATAGATATCTCCAAACGGTATACGCACGACACGATCAGGCCGATTTCATACTACAATGCGGACAAGAAGGTTGATCTCGGCTTTGTCGGTTCCTGCATGGTGCACAAAGGCGATATGAAAATTGTGGCGCAGATGTTCCGCAACATCGAGAAGATGCACGGCAAGGTCGAGTTCAAAGCGCCGCTGGTCGTCGCACCGCCGACTTACAACATTGTCGACGAGTTGAAGGCTGAAGGCGATTGGAGCATTCTCCAAAAATATGCCGGTTTCGAGTTTGACGACAGCGCACCCAAGACCGACACGCGCGTGAAGTACGACAATGTCATGTACCTGGAACGGCCCGGCTGCAATCTCTGCATGGGCAACCAGGAAAAGGCGGAAAAGGGAGACACTGTCATGGCCACGTCTACGCGCCTTTTCCAAGGCCGTGTGGTTGAAGACTCCGAGGAAAAGAAAGGCGAGTCTCTTCTCGCCTCTACGCCGGTGGTGGTTCTCTCGACAATTCTTGGCCGGACGCCGAGTATCGAAGAGTATAAGTCTGCGGTAGAGGGCATCGATCTGACTAGGTTTGCCCCACCGATGTGACATGCATCTGGTGCTTACGACCGGCCCCCGTCGACGGAAAGTATTTGACCCGAGATCCAGGCCGCGGCGTCACTCGCCAGAAACAGGATCGCAGCTGCAATATCCTCGGCAGTCCCAAGCCGCTTGGTATGGATGCCATCGACGAGGCGGCTTTGGCCCTCCGCACCGTAGCTTTCCCATTGCTGCATGCTCGCTGGATTGGAGAGGACGAATCCCGGTGCGACGGCGTTCACCGTCACGCCCGCTGGGCCGAACTCCCAGGAAAGCTGCTTGGTCAGGCCAACCAGGGCGTGCTTGGCAGCCGTGTATGCCTGAATGCCGGTCCGGCTCGGACGTAATCCCGCGCCTGACGCGACGAAGACGATCCGCCCATGGCCTCGCTCGACCATCGCCGGTGCCACCGCCTGGGCGAGCCAGAAAGCGGCGTCAACATTAGCGGCGAACACGTCGCGCCAGTCCTGCTCGGATACCTCAGATATCGACCGCCCAATCTGCCCACGCACGCCGCCGGCCGCGCTCGCGAGGATGTCGATCGGCCCGTGTTTGGCTTCGATGGTGTGTATACATCTTGCAACCGCCTCGCGATCGCCGAGGTCTACGGCGCTATACTCCGCACCGATATCAGAGGCCGTCGAAGCGACCCCTGCCTCGTCAATATCGAGCAGATGCACCCGCGCGCCCGCCGTCTTAAAGCGTTCCGCCGTTGCCCGACCGATCCCTTGTGCCGCTCCTGTCACAAGGACAAGACGGTCCTCGAATTTGATATTCATACCTGTATGTATCCCTTTACCGTCATTCTCGGGAAATCGAGAATCCAGTCAACAGACGGCCCCTGCAGCCAACTTTTAACCCCGATAAATATAACTGATTTTTCGTGGTTTTAATTTCCTATTATTCTTTGCCGCGTAAGTACGTGGTAACGGATGAAACGACATGTGACACTGCGATAACGATAATCGTTGAACGCTGGTCGACGGGCGATTGGGTTGTCGATAAAGAGAAACCAATTTACAGGAATACTGAGTATTACGATGGACCAAGATGACCTGGAGCTAAATGCTGCTGTTGAATCTGTGAGATTGTATTGTGAGGGAGTGAATAACTCTGACCCTCAATTAATATCTCGATCTATGCATTTCCCGCACTACAGAATCCAATTTGACGGCTCGGTTTTAGTTTGGAATTCAGAAACGGAATATTTGTCCTCGTTTAGCGAACGGACGGGCGATGCGGGATGGGCATACAGCATTGTTGATTCGATAGAAGGCGACGTCATTAGCAAAAGTAAATGCCATGTCATCGGTCGGTTTAGCCGCTATCGCAAAGACGACTCATTGATCGCCGAGGTCGTTTGTCTTTACGTCGTGGTGCTCAAGGACGGCCGATGGGGAATGAATGCCGGGTCCGTGTATACACCGGCTTAAGGGGGAGCACCCCTGGGACACAGAGAAAGTTTTAAGGAGTTATTTTATGACGGAGACCGCTATTACGACCGCTTTGCTCGACGCGATCGGGGAAGCCTTCAACAGCAATGAGATCGATGCCGTGATGGCGCATTTTGCGGATGACGCGAAGTTCGATCACGGGGCGGGCTCGGAGATCCATGGAGCACGGTTCTCCGGTCATGACGAAATTCGCGCTGTCTTTCAGAAGCTATTCGACAGCGTCGAATCGGTGAATTGGGAAACGCTGGATGCGCGGATCGCCGGCGACAAGGCCTATTGCGAGTTCCGTCGGCGCGCGACGTTGAAGACGGGTGAGAAGCAAGATTTCCTAGCCTTGGATGTCCTTACCTTCCGGGGCGATAAAATCGTCCACAAGGATACGTACTTCAAGAATCGCTCGGTTTGACCGCTATGCCTCGGACCTGAAGCACTGAATTGCGAAACGCGCGAGTTCCGTATTGAAACGGTCGGCATCCTCGTAAAACGGAGCATGTCCGATATTGGACCAGAGCGCGAGTTCCGCCTGGGGCATGATGCGTTCATGGTGTTGTGCCATCAAGGGCAAGACTGAGGTGTCGCAATTGCCGTGCGTAATGAGCGTTGGCACCGTGCTGCGCTGAAGCACGTCATCATTGTCGACCTGGCGATCCAGCATGGCGGCACAGACGTGCGGCGGCACTGCGAGATTGTAGCCGAGCATGGTGTAGAAATCGGGATCGGGGATGTCGCCCTCGGTTAGGTTTTCTAGGAAGAGGCGCACGGCGGCCTCGCGCTGAACCGCATCCGCGGAACAGAAACCCGGAACGAGATCGGAGAAAAGGGTGCCCGACATTTCCTTGGCTGCTGGTGTACCGACCTTCGTACGCGCGCTCACAAAGTTCATCCCGGAGAGCGCGCCATCTCCATATCGGCGCAGATAATCGCACAATACGAGGCCGGAGTACGACCAAAAGACGGCCAGCGGATTTTCAAGTCCCAATCCGTCGATCACAGCGGCAACGTCGTCTGCCCAGACGTTACTTGACTGGTAGGCTGCAGGGACATCGGGTTTATCGGATTGGCCATGGCCGCGCATATCGAATGCGACCAGATGGAAGCTCTGAAGCTCGGGAGCCGAGAATTGTTTTTGCCAACACTAAAGAGATTGCGCGAATCCATGTACAAGGAGGATTGGCTGGCCTGCTGGATTACCGAAGCTTCGAACATTGAGTGCGACGCCGTCCACGCTTGTGACGGTCTTGTTGTTGAACATGCAGTCTCTCCCGGATGAACGTAAACACAATCTAATCGCGATGGGCAATTGCGCCCGTTATCATAACTTCTTGGACACATGTTTGGGCCAGGCTCAAATCCTATTCTTTGCCAGCAGAGCCGAAAGTCTTAACGTTGCGATTTGACGATTGTCTGAGCTACTCCCCAATCGTTGGACAGATTTCGTCGT
>JABJCS010000218.1 GCA_018665505.1 Alphaproteobacteria bacterium | reverse complement strand
GTGATGAGACCGAACTTATTCATGAATTCCATGAGCTTAGGCGTATTCGCCTGCGCCTTTAGATCCCAAACCGACGCCGTATGACACCCGGACTGATAGGCGCCGTCGACTTCTGGTGAGATCACTGTGGCGGCCATGGCCTCCAGTTCCTGAACCGTCATCGGACCTGTCGTATCCTGCGAACCGACGATATTCACCCGTACCCGGGCATCCGAGCCTGCGTGCAACACCGTCCCTTCGGTCACCCCGACAGCGTTCTTATTGAAGATCTTCTCAACGGCGGTGAGACCCTGCCCGGCGTGGGAGAGTTCTTTCGAAGGGGCGTAGGCGGACTTCAGCTCGACCCCGAGGGCCTCGGCTGCGGATGTCTGCAGCTTCTTGCCGAAGACGACGGCATAGGATCCGCCGGCTTTGATGAATTCGACGTTTTGCGGCGTGAAGGAGGACGAGACGTCCATGAGTTCTTCCATACCGTCCGCGCCGCACAATGCGCCGTCTTTTGTATTGATGGTCAGAACGGTACCGGTCGCGACGGAGTATCTTTCTTCGAGAACTGGATTGCCGTCGTTGTTCAGGATCGGGTTGCCGTCCTCGTCCGTCACGCGGGCCCAGTTCTTCAAATCGATACCGATGCCGCCAGTCACGCCCAAAGCCGTCATGAAGATCGGCGAAATACCATTGGTCCCCGCGACAATCGGGGCATTGTTTACAAACGGGATATAGGGGCTTGTCTCCTTGCCGGTCCAGAGTGCCACGTTATTGACCCCCGACATGCGGGAAGAGCCGACACCCATAGTCCCCTTTTCGGCGATCAGCATCACCCGTTTGTCCGGGTGCTGGTTTTGCAGTTCCCGGATCTCCGCTTGCGCCGCCTCCGAGACAAAAGTCTTTCCGTGGAGTTCCCGGTCCGCCCTGGAATGTGCCTGGTTGCCGGGCGACATCAAGTCGGTGGAAATATCGCCTTCCGCGGCGACATAGGTCACGACCTTAATTTCGTCGTCGATGTCCGGAAGTTTGGTGAAAAACTCGGCCTTCGCATAACTTTCGATAACGTCCTTGGCGACTTCGTTCCCGGCACGGAACGCTTCCCCAAGCCGGTCCGTATCCGCGGCATACAAATATACCTGCGTTTTGAGAACATCGGCCGCTTGCTGCGCGATGGATGCATCGTCGCCCAAGGCTAAATCCAAAAGCACCTCAATCGAGGGGCCGCCTTTCATATGAGACAGAAGCTCAAACGCAAGAGTCGGGGAGATTTCCGTGACGGCTTCTTCGCCAAGAATGATCTCTTTCAGGAATTTTGCTTTGACGCTCGCGGCACTCGTCGTGCCAGGAAGCGCATTATAGATGAAGAATTTTACAGACTCTTCCCGGTGCTCGTTATTAACGTCCTTAATTTGCGAGATGATCTCGCTCAGGAGAGCTCCACCCTCAATGGGTTTAGGGTTCAAATTTTGAGATTTACGCTCTTCGATTTCATTCAAATAGTCTGTGTACAAACTCATAACGATCTAGACCCATTCGTGTTGCTGGCGGGTGGGTGCCGACGACCAAAAGCTTTTGCCGGTTCGACGGAAACCTTTAACGCCATCCATAGTTCAGCCAGGATTTGCATGCAAGGCGATTCCAATTAGGTAATTAAGTGGCGGTATATAACGATTTTTCCAGTGAGTGCGGCTCTCCGAAGGCAGTGCCTCATCAAAACTCTATCGCTCAATAATTTCAAAGAGATGTGATTCCACCACTTTCCTCTCGCCGCGCAGAAATCAGGATCCCGAACGTTGAATCACATCCGAATCTTCCTGACTTTCGCATCCTCACTCTTCAAATCCCGCGAAGCCCTCCAGCTAGCGAACGTCGCACTACGGCAGTAATTGAAAGCGCGGCGGGATTTTGCATATATCCAGCACGACGGATCTGAAACCTGTCGGCCCTGAGGTTTTGATAAGGGCACCAAACTTTCCCCCAAAAACATCATCCTTAAACCGCTAATTCATTCAACCGTGCTGTCCAAGCGGGAACAGAGTTCCCTCTTGATTTGCCGCAGCAATGAATTCGGCAAAAAGTGTTATCCGAACCGTGTAGCAAAGGGCAATGTCAGAGCAAAACGTGTGCTGTCAGTCTAATGCGAACCAGTCTCCAAATTGACAGACAACGATCACTTCACGCTGCCAATTGACGCCACTCGGCCAGCGCTGCCGAGCGGTTC
>JABJCS010000217.1 GCA_018665505.1 Alphaproteobacteria bacterium | reverse complement strand
CGTCGCCGACGATACACAGCACGCCGCCATGTTGCGCCGAGCCAGCTTGGTGGGCGTGGCGAATGGCGTCGATACTGCGGTCGAGGCCGGGCCCCTTGCCATACCACATAGAGAAGACGCCGTCGTAATTGCCGTCACCGAACATACCAGCCTGTTGGGTGCCCCAAATTGCGGTCGCCGCCAGGTCTTCGTTGATGGAGGGCAAGAAATGGATGTCGAATTCCGGCAGAAAGCGCTTTCCGGCCCACAATTCCTTGTCCAGATTGTGCATCGGTGAGCCGCGATATCCCGAAATGAAGCACCCAGTCTTCAATCCATCGGATTCGTCGCGTAAATGCTGCATCATCGCCGCCCGGACCAGCGCCTGCGTGCCGGTGATGTAAACCTTTCCGTCGCGACCTTCGTATTTGTCGTCGAGAGAGACCGTTCTGAGCGCCATCTGTCCCACCTGCAGCCTGTTGTGTCCCTTATAGATAGAAACCTAGGCCCACCTGGGCGCTGGGCTACCTCTTATGACGCCGGATGAGGGCGGAATCTTCGACAATCGACCTATCTTGATGGAGGGCGGTCGAGAACCGTCGTGAAATTTTATCAATCGATGGAGGAACGCAGTGCCGATCGATTACGAAAAGCGCGATGGCGTGGCGTACATCACGCTCAACAATCCCGAGAAAGCGAATATCTTGGATAAGCCGACCTCGGACGCGATTTCGGAGGCCTGGATAGATTTGTGGGAAGATCGCGCAATTCGTTGCGCTATCGTGACAGGTAAGGGTGATAAACACTTTTGCGGTGGTCATAACCTGACTCCACGGCCCGATTTGACGGCGGAGGACCGGGAATACTTGCGCACGCAAAAAGTCTACTGGCCCTTGGCGGGCACGGTTCACGGGCAAACCACCGGGGTCGACGGACGGATGGGCGATCATTATCCGCGCGTGTGGAAACCGGTCATCGCCGCGGTCAACGGCTGGGCGGCAGGTGCTGGGCTCTATTTGCTGCTGTCCTCGACGGATATTCGTATCGCCAGCGCCGAAAATGCGCGCTTTAAATTTGCCCTGTTGACCCAAGGCTGGCTCGGTAATGGGCCGGGCGCCAGCTTGTTGGCGCAGCAACTTCGATACAGTGACGCAATGAAAATACTGCTGACGGACGAGCCCTTCGATGCGGCGGAAGCCCTTCGCATAGGCTTGGTGAACGAGGTCGTACCACATGATCAGGTGCTGGCGCGCGCGGAGGAGATGGCCCGGCATATCGTCTCTCTGCCTCCGGTCGCGGTGCGCATGATGAAAGAATTCGTGGTGCGGTTCGGTGACTTGCCGACGGATCAGGCTTGGCACATTCAAAACATCATCAATTCGATGTTGATCCAGACGACCATGGACGGCGAGGAAGGCCGGCAGGCGTTTAACGAAAAGCGTCCGCCCAATTTCACAGGTGCCTTGCGAAAGCGCGGAGAGCCGTGGCCGGAATTAAGTGAGGAGGAAGCGGAGCGGTTGGACGAGGCCTATCGTAGCGGCGAATATTGAGCCTATCCAAGAGCTCCAGCGTCCCTAAGCGCGGCAATCTCCGCCGCACTTAGGCCCAAAACGCGTTCCAGAATGTGATCGGTGTGCTCGCCGAGGGCAGGAGCTGGGCCGATCTCACGGCCGAAGTCAGATTGCCATGGAAGGCCCGGCAAGACACCGCTCTCGTGGAGGTCCCAAAACCCTCGAGCCCGGAGATGGGGGTCGTTGACCAGTTTGGCGGTCGTCATCACGGCGGCGGCAGGTATATCTGCTGCCGTGAATGCTCGGGCGCCATCCGATGGCAATAGTTTCGATATAAAAACAGAGATTAGTTTGTCGATCTCAGAATGTCGTTCTCGTCTCTGTGGCTCGGCCAGAGCAGATAAAGGACCGAGTCCCGGCACCGTGGCGCAAAGGGCCCGCCATTGAGCGTCATTCTCGACTGCAATGCCGATCCAATCGTCCTCTCCGGCACACTGGTAGACGCCATGAGGGGTGAATTGTGCTGAATGATTGCCCTTTGGTAGGGGCGGCGTTCCGCTCTGAGCGGTGATCAAAGGTTCCGCCATGGTCCACAGCATGGCTTCGACCATGGAGAAGTCGACGCGGGTACCGCCACCGTTGTTGTTTCGATGCCATAAAGAAGCTGCCGCGATAAAGGCGAGCTTTAATCCGCACATAGGATCGAGCCAAGCCATGCCAACCCGGGGTGCAATCTCCGGATGGCGATTCAATCCCGCAAAACCGGAATAACATTGCAATAGCGTGCCATAGGCGACGGCCTTGGCCTCCGGCCCACTACGTCCCATACCGGAGGCCGAGATGTAAATCAGCTCCGGATTTGCTGCCTGAAGATCTTCAGCGCCGAGGCCGAGCCGGTCCATGACCCCGGTCGCGAAATTCTCGATCAAGATATCGGATTTCGCCGCTAATTCGCCGGCTATGGCGCGGGCGTCATTTTGTTTCAAATTCAAAACAACACCCTGTTTCGCTTGTCCTAAGACCGTATGGAGCTCAGACCCTCGACCCGGATCGCCACGCCCGGGCGCTTCGACCTTGATGACTTCCGCCCCCATGGCCGCGAGATAGCGGGTCGTGGTCGGCCCGGCAATCACCCAGCTGAAATCAAGAACCCGGACACCTTTGAGCGGTAATCCGCGCTCGCCGGTTTCCGGCCCGGTCGAATTGCCTTGAGAAACGGATAATCCGAAGGGATTCGCGATGGTTTCGACAGGGGTGCGTCCATCATTACGGAGTTGAAAAGAGTGTCGATGCTCTAACTGCGCAGATTCGAGTTGTTCTCCCGGCTCTTTAAGCGGGAAGCTCGGGACATGGGCCGTTTGAGCCAGGTCCGCGATGGATTGTTTGTCGAAATTACAGCTCCATTCGGACATTAATGCGTGCAACGCGTCCCAATTTTGCACGCGGTCCGGTTTCGTGGCGAAGCGAGGGTCAACTCCCCAGTCCGGCGACCCCATCGCTTCCAGCCAGGCGGCCCATTGATGGTCCTCGCGGGGGGAAATGGCGGCATATCCGTCACTTGCGGGCAGGATACAGACCGTGGCCCCATTCCCATCGGTGAGGCGTTTGCGAGCCCATCCGCCGCCGCCGAGCCCTGCTTTGGTCAATTCGGTTATGGATAACGTGGCAAGCGCCTCCTGGATTGAGACGTCGACCACAGTTGGCCCAGCTTTCAATACGGCGTGCATCCCGGCGCAGGCAGCGGCAAGGCCGCCGATGAATGCCGATTGTTCACCCACCGGACGGATCGGCGGTTCCGACAGGTCGTCGACCTGACCCGTAAGGCAGCGCGCGATGGCGCTGGCGCAAAATAGCGTTAGGTCCGTGGCCGGATTGTCTGCGTCAGGGCCGGTTTGGCCGTAAGGTGAGATGTAGACCAGCGCCGCGTCCTGAAAGCGCGGGCGTAACGAAGCGGCATCCCATCCCCGTGCGTTCAAGGCTGACAGGCTGCCCTCTATGATGATCATGGCCGCGTCGTCGGGAAATTCCGCTGCGACTGTTTTATCGGCGTTTAAATGTTGCGCGAGCGCGGTATCCATCGCCGGCCCGAGACAGACGACATCCGCGCCAACATCTGTGAATAGGCGGCCGCAGACGGCAGCCGCGAGGCCATCGCCAATTTGTGCTACTTTTAATCCGGTCAACACGGTCATCATGGAGAAGATGGGGCGTCGCCGGGCCGGGTCCAGAACCCACTATAAGGCGTTCAGAAATGCGAGGATGGCCGCGCGGTCCGATTTAGCGAGTTTGGCGAATGCATCGCGAGCCGCTTGCGCCTCGCCACCATGCCACAAAATGGCCTCCATCAGGTTTCGCGCCCGGCCGTCATGGAGGAAATAAGAATGGCCGCTCACAATCTTTGTCAGACCAATGCCCCAAAGCGGTGCCGTGCGCCATTCCCGCTCATTGGCTTCTCCCTCTTGCATGCCGTCCGCGAGGCCGTCGCCCATATCGTGCAACAATAGGTCGGTGAAAGGGCGGATAGTCTGTCCCCGAAGCACTGCCAATGGATGAGTGTCGCCCGTGACGAAATGTTCCCGGTGACACGCGGCACAGCCGACCTTCCGAAACAGGTGGCGCCCCTCGGCGAGATCCCGGTCGCGCGCCGGCGGCGGGGCTAGACCTTGTAGATAAAAGGCCAGGTGACGGGTCACTTTCGACGAGACTTCCAATCCGCCGTGGCGTTCGCTATCGCCGTGCGGTCCGGCGCGGCAGGCGGATTGCAGCGCTGTGCAGTCTCCCCATAAGGCCGGGGCCAGGGGATTGGCGATACCGATGTCGTTCGACAGGGCGGCCGCATTTTGGTCGGCAATCGTCGCTTGGCCCGCTTTCCAGCCAAATCGCCCGAGTATGGTGCGCCCGAGTGCAGCGCTTCGGACGTCGTTCGCCCTTCCGGAAATGCCTTCGCCATCCAGGTCGTCGGGATCGGCGCCGCCGCGGATATCAGCCTCCGCAATGGCTTCCAGCAGACCGAGCCCGAAGACCGCCGGGGCTAGGCGCGGACTGAATGTGGCGCCTGAGGCGAGAGGGCCATACCCAAGGTTCGAGAGCCGATATTCAGGGCGGCGCAGGTGAACTATTTCTCCATCGGCCAAGGTCGCGGAATGCTCCTCATAGTGCACCCTGACCCGGGCTTCCGGCG
>JABJCS010000017.1 GCA_018665505.1 Alphaproteobacteria bacterium | reverse complement strand
CGATCAATCGATGCAGTATCGGATTGCATTCCACGATCACGTGTCGCGCGATCTTTGCGACGTGCGGGGCATAACGCACGAACTGCAAGGTGTCACCAAGCCCTTGCTCACCCCACAGCAATACCGATTTACCGGCCAGATCCTCGCCTGACCAGAGCGGGCTTCGAAAGGCGGACAAATCGCGGTAGTCCGTTTTCTTCAAGCGCCATTCATGTTCGATGTAGCCGCGCTCGTAATCGCCATCCAGCAATAAGAGGTGCGCGTAGTTGACGTGGGCTTCGACATTCTCCGGATCGTTCGCAAGCGCCGTCTCGAAGGCTTCCCGGGCGCTCTCCAGGTCGCCCAGCAAGGTGCAGCCGATGCCGATATTGATTTGGGCGTTTGCATCGTTGGGGCTCACTTGAAGGATCGCATGAAATAGCGATACGGCTTCCTCGACCTTATACAATCGCAACAGCGCCCGGCCCAAATGTGTCGCTGCCGGTCCATGGTTCGGGTGATAGATCAGAGCCTTCCTCAGGGTGAATTCGGCTTCCTCGTAGCGCGCGAGGTCAAATTGCATCGCACCGAGGTTGGTATAGGCGTCGCCATTATCTGGCTCGATCAGAAGCGCGGATTCGAAGGCAGTTTCCGCTGCGTCATATTGTTTTTGGCGTGCCAGAATTTGCCCCATAGCGACCCGGTAACGGGCCTCCTTTGGGTTCTTGTCGATGGCGCGTTCGATGGAGGTGTGGGCGCCTGCGACCTCACCGCGATGGAGTTGCATTGCTGCTAAGAAATAAAGCGCTTCCGTATCGTCCGGATTTTCGCCGATAATTGCAGCGAAGAGCTCTTCCGCTTCGGCGAGCCGTCCCTGTTGCAAGGCGTCCCGGGCCAAGGCGTGCCGTGCGTTGTCCATATCGTGTCTTATTCGCTTGTTTGGCGCTGCGGGCGATTGAATCCGGTCAGCAGGCGGAAGCCCTCGTCGTTTATACCACCTGGCTTCGGGCGTCTGCCGCCGTAATGTGTTTCCTCGAAGGGGCGCTTGCGGATGATGAATTCGATCCCACATTCCCCGATCGGAGTCAGGGTTTGATCGAAGCGCGGCAAGTTAAAACGGAAGGTCGATGTCAGGCGTTCGATCTTTTGCACGTCGGCTTCGTCACCCAACCCGCTGACGAGTTCGGTCAGGTTCCGCGATTTCTCGCTCCAAGAGTTCGATTTAAAAATCGTGAAGGTCCATTTGTGATCACCGTTATAGGTGCTTGGGAAGATGCCCTGTTCGTACATGTCCTCGTCCGGCACGGTGATAACCAAATGCCCTTCGGGCTTTAAGATGCGAAACCAATTGGCCAGCCCTTCCGCCGGATCGTTGAGATGCTCGAGGCAGTGGCTGGAATGGATGAAGTCGTAGCTCTCGTCCTCGACCCCTTCCATGAATTGCGCGTCGCCGTCATGTAGGTCCCAGACCCGCACATGTCCCATCTTCGGAAACAATTCCTGGTAGATACCCAAGGGGTCCGGCGCGCCGCCAATATCGATGCCGTCACCGCAAAAATAGCGTGAGGAGAAATTCGGGTCGGAAAGCCGCCGCATGACCGACTTGCTGCATTCTTTCATTGTATGTGTCATCCGCCGTCTGGTGGTGCGTAGCGCCATAGTATAGCCGAACTCGAGCGAGGCCACGGGAAAGTGTGCCAACTCGAATTCCTCGGCAATCGTGATGTGGCCCGGTTAATGTCGATTTTTCAGAACATACAGCAAATTAAGTGCCCACGATATATTGTGTCGAGTGATCCATTACATATCTATATATGCGAATGATTAGGGTTTATATTCATAGTTTGTTAAATTAATGCAAAGTATATTTATAATAATCAAATATTTTATTGAAATAAAAAATTACCGAAGTTATTGTTACTTAGTTTTACTGATAATATATGATTATGAAATCAAAAAATACACGATTTTCTGAGGTTTGAAGTAACTTTAAGTAAAAATAAAATACATCAAAAATGACCACTTGTTATATGGACTATTGGTCCTGAGTTAGAGGGTTGAAATATTGGGTTGGGTAGCAGCAGTCGACTTTAGAAGGGGTGGAGATAGTTGCGCGGCGCAACCGCGGCGTAACTTTGGGAAACTCGAAAAATTACACAACGGCGTCGTTATCGGCGCCGTGGCGGATGGTGCGGGCTCGGCAGCCAGCAGTCATTTAGGCGCAAAAGTTTCGGTTCGTTCGGGTCTGGCTGCGTTGCGCGCCGATGCCGACGTGTTATCGACCGCATTGATCGGCGGCACACAATCTCCATTGGAAGACCTGTTTGCCAAGGTGATGGAAACGGTTGGTGGAGCAGTTTGGCGTGCGGCGGCGGAAGAGAATGCCGCCGTCTCCGAATTGGCAACTTCACTGACCGTTTTCTTCGCAGGTCCTTTCGGTCTCGCGGCGATGCAGGTCGGACGCACGCTTCTGGTCTATCGGGCGCGAGGCGGCGCGTATGGGCATGTGTTCGAGTTGGCGGACAATTCCAACGATTGCGATTATGTTACCGGGCCGGATGCGATTGACTGCATGCGGGTCGGATTCACACGGGGACCGATCGAATTCTTGTGCTTGGCCAGCAGCGCTTTCGAGCCGGTCTCTCTTGAAGAAGACGACGGCATACCGGCAGAGCCGTTCTTTCAGCCGCTCGACCGTTACGCCTCCGGCGCGCTCGACGATGGCGACGTGCATCGCGGTATTCGCGAGTTCCTGCGCACCAGCCAAATT
>JABJCS010000216.1 GCA_018665505.1 Alphaproteobacteria bacterium | reverse complement strand
TCGCCACCGATGGTGAAGTAAGTCTGTTAATGAGCGACGACGCGGCGATCCGCTCATTGAACAGGGAGCATCGGGGTAACGATCAACCGACAAACGTCTTGGCCTTTCCGATGGGTGAGCCGATTTCGCCGGGCGGTCCAATTCATATAGGCGATGTGGTACTGGCATGTGAAACCGTGATCTGGGAAGCGGAGCGTGATGCGAAAACACTGGAGGCTCATGTCTCCCATCTGACAGCGCACGGTTTGCTGCATCTTCTGGGTCACGATCATCAGGACGCGGATCAAGCGGCGGCAATGGAAGGCATCGAAATCACGGTTTTGGCCGAACTTGGGTACCCCAACCCCTACTTAGAAGGTGCCGCGGCAGCGGAGTAGAATGCGATGAGCAGCGATCAGGTTGCCGACAAAATTGCCGAGACTGGAGAAGACCCACCCGCGGTCGCGAAGCCGGCTGGTTTTTTTCGCGGGCTATTCCGCGGTGTGCGAAACGGCCGAAACGGTGATTCGAGTCTGCGGGAGACTTTTGAAGAACTCATAGAGCAACATGAGGAGAACGAACCGCCGGTCGATCCTGTCGCGCGTGCGATGCTCGATAAGGTCCTCACGGTCGGCGCGCTAACCGTCTCCGACGTGATGGTGCCGCGCGCCGATATCGTCGCGGTCGACGTCTCTATTAGCCGCGACGATTTATTGAATTTGATTGCCGAGGAAGCGCATTCGAGGATGCCGGTCTACCGCGCTAATCTTGATGACGTGCTTGGGATGATTCACATCAAGGATATGATGGCCTCAATGGCGTCTGGCGATGTCTACGATACGCGAAAACTTTTGCGGAAGATTCTGTTCGTCGCGCCGAGCATGCGGGTTCTCGATTTGTTGCTGCAAATGCGGATGGAACGCATCCACATGGCGCTCGTGGTCGACGAATATGGCGGTATCGACGGATTGACGACGATTGAGGATTTGGTCGAGCAAATTGTCGGCGAAATCGAAGACGAACACGATGTCGATGAAGGGCCTCTGTTGACGGCGCGCGCGGATGGCACCTATGACGTCGATGCTCGGCTCGGGCTCGGTGAGTTTGAAGAGACAATCGGGCAAATCTTAACCGAGGAAGAACGCGAAGACGGCAGCGAGACCGTCGGTGGGTTGATTTTCAATCTCGCCGGTCGGGTGCCGACCCGCGGCGAGGTAATCTCGCATGAAGCCTCTGGGATCGAATTCGAAATAATAGATGCGGATGCGCGGCGCATTCGCCGGGTTCGAATTTGTAATATTCCACCGTCTTCGGACCTTGCCGTTTAGCGTAGCGATCGATCGCTGCGGCGACTATTTCGGAGATCTTTCCGGATGGCGGCGCTACATATGCGCCTTCCTCGGGGGTGGCCTGGCGACCCTCGCGTTGCCGCCGATAGATTTTCTGCCGGTGCTTTTTCTGTCGATTTCGACCTTCGTTTTGCAATTGGACCGACCGCAACGGTCGTGGCGCAATTCTTTTGCCCTCGGTTGGAGCTTCGGTTTCGGTTATTTCGCTTTCGGCCTTTATTGGATTGGCAACGCAATGTTGGTCTTCGGCGACCAGCATGCCTGGATGTTGCCGTTCGCCGCTCTGGGTTTACCGGCATTTTTGGCGATTTTCACGGGCGTTGCAGCTTGCGTCGCTTCGGTCGCACGCGGGCGCTTAGGGGTTGCGCTCGCGGTTGCGGCTGCGTTCGCATCTGTCGATTGGTTGCGGGGTCATGTGCTGACCGGTCTGCCGTGGAACCTTTTTGGACATGCGTGGAGTGGTCTCGACCCCTTACTGCAATCCGCATCACTCTATGGCATATACGGTATGGGCCTGTTTGCCCTCGTCGCGGCGGCATTGCCCGCGGCCGCCATCGGGAGTGGACGCCCACAAGGTCGCTTGTTGATCTTAGTTGCCGCCGTCGCCATCGTTGTCGTGCACTGGGGCGGAGGTGTCCTGCGGTTGGCGGTGGAGCCGCCTTCGGAGACACCTGGCGTTGGCATCCGTTTGGTGCAGGCGAATATTCCGCAGCGCGAGAAATGGGCGCGGCAATATCGGTCCCGCAACATCAGCGCCCATTATCGCCTCAGCCTGCAAGATCGCCCGGATTGGATCACCCATGTGATCTGGCCGGAAATGGCGGCGACGCTTTATTTGGCGAACGACGCGTCGGCCCGCAAAGTATTAGCGAAAGTAGTGCCGAAAAATGGCCTCTTGATTACGGGCGCGCCGCGGCGCGAAGCCGGTTCAGCTAGGTCCTTCAATTCCGTGTTGGCGATGAATGCGGCGGGCGTAATTGTCGACTATTACGACAAGGCCCACCTAGTGCCGTTTGGCGAATATGTACCGTTGGCCTCCGTACTGCCGATCGAGAAAATTACGCAAGGTGCTCTGGGTTATCGACCCGGTGTAGGCGTTCGCACTTTGCGCCTACCCGGACTGCCGCCAGTGAGTTTATTGGTGTGTTACGAAGTAATTTTCCCGGGCGAAGTGATCAATTCGCTCGATCGCCCATCGGCAATTATTAATTTGACGAATGATGCTTGGTACGGCGTCTCCGCTGGCCCGCATCAACATTTTGCCAATGCCAAAGTCCGTGCAGTGGAAGAGGGCATGCCGGTCTTGCGGGCCGCCTATACCGGAAAGTCGGGCGTTTTCGGTCCATACGGTCGAGTGCTTGGTGTCATACCGCTGAATGAACGAGGCTTCCTCGATGTTAAACTACCGAAGCCTCTGATGGAGCCTACCGTTTATGGCGAATGGCGCGACTTGTTGTTTTTCTGCTGCCTGATTGGCTTCGTTGGTATATCCGCGTTCCTTTCGAGGCGCGAGGGGAAAATATAAAAACGTGAATTGACAAATAGACACACCATGTAAGAGTTGCATGGGGGCAGTCGACTTACACAATCAAGCTTGGATTGAGGTCGCAAATGCCAACACAACAAACACTAAACCCGGTCGCGAAGAGCCCGGGTAACCCAAACCCTATTGATATCCATGTCGGCACCCGCGTTAGGTTGCGTCGAACCCTATTGGGGCTCAGTCAGGAAAAACTTGGCGAAGCTCTTGGGCTCACCTTCCAACAGGTGCAAAAATATGAGCGGGGGGCCAATCGCATCGGGGCCAGCCGACTGTTTGACATTTCCCGCGTTCTGAATGCGCCCATCACCTATTTCTTTGACGATATGGAAGATGGGGCTGTCGAAGCAGTTGTTTCCGATGACGCCGCCGTTGGCTCGCCTGAGTTGTTGACGAAACGCGAGACATTGGAACTCGTGCGGGCCTATTATAAAATCGCCGATCCAGCTATTCGAAAACGGTTATTCGAGTTAGCGCGCTCGCTATCGGATTGAGGCCGTTTGCGAGACGTCGGAAATGTTTTAATCTCGTTCCCTTGACGATCATGCGAAAGATTGCGACAAGGGCACCGACCCACCATATGGCGGACCAACCCTCTGCGGCGTGACGACAAAAGTGCCGCTCGGACAATCATCGAAATGAAGGGGTGAGGCGTGAGTAACGGCGACTATCTTTTTACCAGCGAATCCGTATCCGAAGGACATCCCGATAAAATTTCCGACCGCATTTCCGATGAGGTCGTCGACGTCTATATGGCGAGCGGCGAGAATGCGCGCGTCGGCTGCGAAACCCTGACCACGACCAATCGTGTCGTCATGGCGGGCGAAGTGCGCGGGCCGGACAGTATTACGCACGAGATGCTCGAGGAGCTCGCACGCAAGAGCGTCCGGGAGATCGGCTATGAACAAGATGGTTTCCATTGGGAGACCATGGATGTGCAATGCTATGTTCATTCGCAATCCGCCGATATCGCGCAGGGCGTCGATGCGGCCGGCAACAAGGATGAAGGTGCGGGTGACCAAGGATTGATGTTCGGTTACGCCTGCCGCGAGACGCCAGTGTTGATGCCGGCGCCGATCCAGTACAGCCACCAAATTCTGAAAAGTATGGCCGATGCGCGCCATACCGGCGACTTGCCGGGAATTGGGCCGGATTCGAAAAGCCAATTGACCGTTCAGTACGAAAACGGCCAACCCGTGGGAATCGCCTCGGTTGTCGTCTCAACCCAGCATGTCGAAGGGATGGAGCAAAAAGAAGTGCGGGAATTAGTTCGCCCCCACGTATTGAAAGTTCTGCCTGAAGGTTGGATGTGTCCCGAGGATGAGTTCTATGTGAACCCGACCGGACGCTTCGTGATCGGTGGTCCCGACGGCGATGCCGGCCTGACGGGCCGCAAAATCATTGTCGATACATACGGTG
>JABJCS010000215.1 GCA_018665505.1 Alphaproteobacteria bacterium | reverse complement strand
GACAGCATTGGCGCGCCGCTGGATTCACGCTGCAACTTTTCCAATTTTGTCGTTGGCAAGCCCAATGAACTCGCCTTTGCGGCGGCGCGCCGGGTGGCGGAGGCTGGCGTGACGCCATTTAATCCCCTGTTTCTTTACGGCGGCGTCGGGCTTGGCAAAACCCATCTGATGCACGCCATCGCCTGGCAAATCCGCAAGACGAGTCCGGAACGCCGGGTCATCTATCTGTCCGCGGAAAAGTTCATGTACCAGTTCATTCGGGCGTTGCGGTACCGCACCATCATGGATTTCAAGGAGCAATTCCGTTCGGTCGACGTGCTGATGATCGATGACATTCAGTTCATCGCCGGCAAGGATTCGACCCAGGAGGAATTTTTCCACACTTTCAACGCGTTGGTGGACCAGAATCGTCAGATAATCATCTCGGCGGACAAGTCACCTTCCGACCTCGAAGGTATGGAAGAGCGCCTGAAATCCCGCTTGGGCTGCGGGCTGGTCGCGGATATTCATCCGACCGATTATGAGCTCCGCCTGGGCATTTTGCAGGCCAAGGCCGAGCTGATTGGCGCCGAAATTCCAGACAAGGTGCTGGAATTCCTGGCCCACAAGATCACCTCGAATGTGCGCGAGCTCGAAGGTGCTCTAAATCGCATTGTGGCTCATTCCACGCTTGTCGGTCGGGCGCTGACCCTGGAGACCACCCAGGACGTGTTGCGCGATCTCCTGCGTGCCAATGACCGCCGGGTGACCATCGAGGAAATCCAGAAGCGGGTGGCTGAGCATTTCAATATTCGCCTCGCCGATATGCACTCGGCACGTCGGGCGCGGGCTGTGGCCCGGCCGCGACAGGTTGCGATGTACCTGGCCAAGCAATTGACCTCCCGCTCACTGCCGGAGATTGGGCGCAAATTCGGCGGCCGCGACCACACCACGGTCATGCATGCGGTCAAAAAAGTCGAAGAATTGCGTTCCGCGGACATCGAATTCAACGAAGATGTGGAGCTGTTGCGCCGCATGCTGGAAATTTGATCCACCGGCCATTCGCCAGCGCCCTCTAAGGTGTTGAAATAAAACAAATAAATATCCGGCCTCCGAAGCGGTGGACGGGCCGAAAGGCCTGTCGAATCATTCAGCCTTTGTTATACTTGTCCTACGTCAGAATTTGCACGGATTCAGCGGAATTCCGGGTCTTGAGTGATAGAGACCCAGATGACGGCCGGAGACCATCCGATCTCCGCCAACCGCATCTTCCGGGGACGAAGAGGAACAACGAAGAATGAAGCTGACGATAGAGCGCGCTACTCTCCTCAAAGCGCTGGCCCATGTGCAAAGCGTGGTCGAGCGCCGCAACACAATCCCGATTCTCGCCAATGTGTTGCTCGACGGTCAAGAGGGTTCATTGACCTTGACCGCGACCGACATGGATCTGGCGATCACCGAGACGGTCCCTGCCGAAATCGGCCAGGCAGGCGCCACCACCGCCCCGGCGCACACGCTATACGACATTGTGCGCAAGCTCCCGGACGGTGCCCAGGTTGAGATCGAGACCGACGCCTCGGCAGACCAGTTGCTGATTCGCGCCGGGCGGTCCAAATTTAATCTCGCGACGTTGCCCGTCGAAGACTTCCCGACGATGAGTGGCGGCGATCTGCCGAATACCTTCTCCCTCGAAGCCGAGGATTTGCGCACCCTTGTTGACCGCACACGGTTTGCGGTGTCGACCGAGGAAACCCGTTACTACCTCAACGGAATTTATCTGCACGCTGCCGAAGACGAGGGCGCCAACATGCTCCGTGCGGTTGCCACCGATGGCCACCGTCTGGCCCGGGTCCAGCTTGCGATGCCCGATGGCGGCGAGGGCATGCCCGGCGTCATCGTGCCCCGCAAGGCGATTGGCGAATTGCGCAAACTCATCGATGAAACATCCGATCCGGTCGAAATTTCACTTTCAGACACGCGAATTCGAATGACGTTCGACGATGCTATTCTCACCTCGAAGCTGATTGACGGGACCTTCCCCGACTATGAGCGGGTCATTCCGACCGGGAATGACAAGGTTCTCTCCGTCGACCGAAATACATTCGCCCAGGCCGTTGATCGTGTATCGACGATTTCGTCGGAGAAGAGCCGTGCGATCAAACTCGCTGTTGGTGCGGGCTTGCTGACCCTGTCGGCGACCAGCGCAGAGAATGGTAGCGCGACGGAAGAACTCGAAGTGAGCTTCGAACATGATCTCATTGAGATCGGATTCAACTCTCGTTACCTGCTCGACATCACGGCCCAGATCGAAAGTGATGGCGCCGAATTCATTTTCGCAGATGCTTCTTCGCCCACAATCGTGCGCGACGGCGGCGATTTGAGCGCGCTTTACGTGCTTATGCCGATGCGCGTCTAGGCGTTGCATGGCGGGGACCACCACCAGCACGCCTCCCGGATGTGAGACCGATCAGCCCAATGCGGGCGTTGACGATTTGAACACTCATGTTTCCCGCCTCGATCTGACCGGGTTCCGGAACTACGCGGCACTGCGGCTGGATGTTGGGGCGACCCCGGTCGTGCTGACCGGGCAAAACGGTGCCGGAAAAACAAATTTGCTCGAAGCCATTTCATTTTTTGCGCCGGGGCGTGGCATCCGTCGTGCCCCGCTTCCTGCTGTGGCGCGACTATCTGACGGTG
>JABJCS010000214.1 GCA_018665505.1 Alphaproteobacteria bacterium | reverse complement strand
GGGGGGGGGGGGGGATTCCCTATTTTTTCGATACCGAGTCCATGATCTTGAAACCGGACAGAAGCCGCGCGCGATTTGCTTTCCCCGATTGCAGCCAGTGTGTGATGTCACCGGAACCATAACCTTGCGGACGGGATATTCGACGCGCAGCGATATCGACTCTATCGGTAAACATTTTCGTCTCCCTTGTTAGCGGGCCAATCGCCGGATGGACCCGATGCCGAATTGAATGGCGCGTAGGAACGCTTCCGAACGCTCGCGTCGTGCTATTGCCTGGGCGCGGATCAACGCGTCGTCATCGGGAATGCCCGCAGGTATGGCGCCGGAGGGGCGGGGCTCTGTGGAATACGTATTCATTTTGCTTCACCTTTCGGTTTAGAATTGCTGCGTAGAATGAAGGGCGCTTGTCTGCTCTCCATCGCTTTGTTGCCATTATATGTGGTGAATTAGGGTTTCTCCGCAAACGAGATTGTTTATGGCTCAGATTAGGATTAGTATTCTGAAATGAACTATCGCCTTCCGCCGTTAAATGCCTTGCGTGCCTTCGAGGCGGCAGCAAAGCATCTCAGCTTTAAAATGGCGGCAGACGAGCTCAATGTGACGCCGGCAGCAATCAGTCATCAGATTAAGGCGTTGGAGGCTGATCTCGGGACGCCGCTGTTTCGCCGCATGAACAGGGCGCTCTTATTGACGGATGCCGGACAATTGTTGTTGCCGGATATCCGCAGCGGCTTTCAAAGCTTCCACCGCGCCATGGAGCGGCTGCGGTCGCGAAGTGACAATAATATTCTCACAGTGGCGACCGCGCCGTCTTTCGCGGCGAAATGGTTGGTGCCGCGATTGGACCGTTTCAGCCGCGCTCATCCGGATTTGGATGTGCGCATATCAGCATCGATGCAGCTCGTCGACTATGAGACCGAAGGCGTCGATATCGGCATCCGGTTCGGCGGTGGTGGATATCCCGGAGTCGAGAACGAATTGTTGCTGACCGATACGGCCTTCCCGGTGTGCAGTCCGGCATTGTTGGAGGGCGAGCATCCGTTGGTATCACCCGATCAATTGCGGTTTCACGTATTACTTCATGATGAGAGCTGGAGGTTGAACTACGAATCTTTCCCGACATGGGGGATGTGGATTCAAGGCGCTGGTGTCGAGGGTATCGATGCGACGCGTGGGACGCGCTTTAACATGACCAGCGACGTCATCAGTGCCGCCATCGGCGGAGCGGGGGTGGCACTCGGTCGGAGTTCTATGGTCGATGACGATTTGGACGCCGGGCGATTGGTGAAGCCGTTCGATTTAGCGGTTCCCGTCGAATTCGCATTCTATGTGGTTTACCGTAAAGGGAGTTTGGAACAGCAGAAGGTCGCCGACTTTCGTGAATGGTTGTTCGCGGAGGCTGCATCATGAGGCTTATAAATCATGGTAAGAGCGGTAGACGGACGATAATCTCATTCTCGAGCCGGGCTATGGAGAATATCTGTGCACGAAAATAATAATTGCTTGCGGCTAATCGGTCGCGGTTTGACGATGGTTGGGTTTCTCGTGTCGGCTGCGGCCTGCGGCGTAATCCCGCGGGGCAACGATGCGGTGGATCAGAAATGGTATGTCAGCCATTGCTTGCCACATACGCCAAAATTAGCGGAGGGCGCGCGTCCTGCGGGGTCTGAAGATATGACCATGGACGCGAAGGGTGTGCTCTACATCTCGTCGAGCGACTATCGCCTGTCCACGAACACGCGTGCGCGCCGGGCCGGTGCGATTTATCGATATGACGTCTCCGGTGAAGGCGTCGTTGCGGCGATGAAGATTCGCTCTGAATCATCTCGGCTGCCGGCATATTTCGAGAAGAACTTCTTTCCCCATGGAATCAGCTTGCTGGAGACGAATGGGCGAAAGCGGCTATTCGTCATCAATCATCGCCTGCGCACCTTACCGCGGCCAGCTGACCCGGACAATTTAGCCAATCGTCTGAATATTTCCGCCGGGGAAGTGCGGCAAAGTTACGTTGAAATATTCCGGATTGAAAAAGGTCCGGACGGCGAGGTTCTCGTGCATGAACGAACCGTGAGCGATAAGAATGCTTTGGCCTTGGGTCCGGCACCGCGCGGCGGCCGTGGATTTGTATTGAATGATTTGGTCGCGGTAGGCCCGCAGCAATTCTTGGCCACGAATAATCCCCGCGGTTGGCGACAATCCGTGGATATTACCATTTTTCGTAATCCGATCGGAAATATCGTATATTTCGACGGTGAAAAATATAGCGTTGTGAAAGACAGAATCGATTACGGCAACGGCATCAACGCGAGCGCCGACAATCGTAAGATTTATGTCGCCACTTCTTTGGATGGCGACCTTGTGACCTATCGGACCAATTTGAATGTGCCCGGCGATAAGCAACCCGAAAACATCTCCTTGGAAGAAGACGGCCCAAGGATGCGTCTCGGAGGACATCTCGACAATATCGAATGGGTGGATTCGACACGTCGTGAGATGATCATTGCGAGCCATGCCAATTTGGCTGCGTTGGGCTTGCAGAGTTTTGACGCTCCGGTGACCTCGCCGAGCCGAATTGTACGGTTTGCCGTCGGAGATAATGGTTTGCCCGTACCGGCATCGGCGAAACTGATTTATGCAAATAATGGCGATCAGATATCGGCGGCCAGCGTCGCCGCCTATTTCAAGGATAAGACGCGCGAGCGGTTATTCGTCGGCTCGATCTTCGGCGAGCAATTCCTGACCTGTAAGCTGGACGCCCACTAACCGCTACCGAGATAGCGGGTCGAATTTCAACTTCTCTTTAGTTAGGGAGGGTGGCGACGGCTCGGCATTCTTTGGGGGGAAAGAGGGCTTGCCGTGCCGCCGCCGGTAAAACGCTAGCTTCGGAAGACTTTTCGGATGCTCTCGAAGACATTTTGCGTGCCGCCACGACGCGCGTTACGCGCTACGTTATCGATCTCCTGCTGTGTCGGCAGTGGGCCCGAGGGCAAAGGGGCGAAATTGCGAATTTCTCGGTTATAAGCCATCTTTGGTACTCCTAACTTATTGTTGTTAGCCAGCTCAGTCATTTGAGAATGTCTAATATGAATTAACGCGTTCTCGACCAATCGGCTGTGTGTTAATCTCTAAAACCGTTGTTGGATATTATATACAGCTTGTCGGGCTTGTTCTCCAAACGATGAAAGCTCATACTATATGTTAGAAAAACTAATATAAGAGGCAAATAGTAGATGGCCGTTCGATTGCCGCCGCTCAATGCGCTCCGCGCTTTTGAAGCCTCCGCGCGTTTGCGCAGCTTCAGCCGTGCCGCGGAAGAATTGAACGTGACGCCGGCGGCTATCAGTCATCAGATCAAGGGATTGGAAGAATACCTCGGGGCCCGGTTGTTCAACCGCGCCAACCGAACCTTGATGCTAACCCAAGAAGGTCAGACATTGTTGCCCGGCATCCGGCGCGGGTTCTCGGCCTTTTACGATGCGATGGAGGCCTTTGGTCTGCATGATGAGATAGGCTTACTAAATATAGCGGTGACCCCTTCTTTCGCATCGAGATGGCTTGTCCCGCGGTTGGAGAGTTTCAACACGGCGCATCCCGAAATCGACATTCGCATGACCACGAGCATGGGTCTCATCGACTATGATCGCGATGGTATCGATCTCGGAGTGCGCTACGGCGGCGGTGACTATCCGGATTTGGTCGTGGAGCCTTTGCTGTCACACGATATTCTACCGGTCTGCAGTCCAAACCTATTGCAGGGCGATAGAAAGCTCGAGCAGCCGGAAGATTTGGCTCAGTTCACGCTATTGCACGACGACGGTCACCGACATGTGGAGATGTTCCCCGATTGGGGGATGTGGCTGAAAGCGGCAGGCATCACGAATGTCGATGCCTCCCACGGTCTGCGGTTCGACAACGCGAGTTCAGCGCAAGGGGCGGCGGTCGAAGGTCTGGGGGTGGCGCTCGGCCGGACAACGCTGATCTCCGACGATCTGGCGGCGGGCCGGCTGGTCTGTCCGTTTGAGCTGACTATCCATTCCGAATTCGCATATTGGATGGTGTACCCGGAAAATCGGATCAATCGGCCCAAGGTTGCGATGTTCCGGAATTGGTTGGTCGAAGAGGCGCGGCTTTACAGAATAGAAGAAGGCCTACCGACCACTGGATAGTGGATGGCCGTACAATCTTTGTCGCCTTTCTCCCGGCGCAGGTCGCGCCAGATCAATACTATAGGCATTTATCTGGAGGCGGGGATGGAGAAGAAACAGGTCAAACGGATCGTCGAGAAGTATATGTTCCCGACGGAGGGGACGTCCTATATGGGCGGTCTCGAAAATCGGCCCATCATTGCGCGGAGCGAGGGGCGTAAGGTCTGGGATACGGACGGCAAGGAATATCTCGACTTCCAATCGGGTCAGATGGGAGCGGCGCTCGGCCACCAGCATCCCCGCATGGTGAAGCGCATTCGCGAGACGATGGACACCTTGATGCATTCGACCAACACGATGCTCAATGTGCCGCGTCTGCGCCTACACGAAAAGCTCGGCAAGTTATTGCCGTCGCCGCTGGAGAAATCGGTCTTTCTCGTCTCCGGTAGCGATTCGATCGAAGGGTCGATCGATCTGGCGCGTAAGGCGACCGGCGGCCTCGATATTATCGGCCTGCATGCGGGGCTACATGGCTCCACCAGTTATGTGACCCGCTCGGTGTCCTTCAATTGGGACCGCAAGAAACACACGGCCGTGGCACCTCATACGGGCGCTGTCCTCACGCCGTATTGTTATCGCTGCCCGTTGAATTTGAAGTTCCCGAAATGCGAGTTGCAATGCTTGTCGGCGAGCATGGAACTGGCCGACGCCAACTTTACGGCGCAGCCGGCCGGCTTTATCGCGGAGCCGGTGCTTTCCGCCGGTGGTATCATCGTCCCGCCGGAAGGCTATTTCACCAAGGTGAAGGAGGAGTGTGAGAAGCGCGGCATGGTGCTGATCATGGACGAGGCGCAGACCGGCCTCGGTAAAACGGGGAAACTCTTCGGCTTCCAGCATGAAGCGGGATTGAAGCCGGATATCATCGCCATCTCCAAACATTTCGGCGGGGGGCTGCCGATCAGCGCGGTTTGCACGACCGACGATGTCGCCAAGCGTGCGGCCGAGCGTGGTTATTTCGCGACCCGCAGCCATGCGACCGATCCACTGCTCTGTGCCGCCGGTGAAGAGAGCCTCGACATTGTGGTGGATGAAGATATGCCGGGTAAATCTGCACAGATCGAGCGCTGGATCAAATCCGCTTTCCGTAAGATGGCGAAGGAGTTCGAGTGGATCGGCGATATTCGTGGGCACGGCGTCTTGTTGGGCATCGAATTGGTCACCGACCGGGCAACGAAAAATCCAGCCAATGCGGAGACCCAAAAAGTCTACGACTTCGCGATGGAGAAAGGTTTGATCTTTCAGATTCGCGGTGTGCGTGAGTTGAAGAACGTCATTCGGCTGGTGCCGCCGATGACGAGCACGCGCGAGGAGGTGGACCAAGCTCTTTCGATCCTCTATGACGCTTTTAGCGGGCTCAAGAAACGCGGCTCGAAGCGAAAGAAGAAAGCAGGGAAATAAGATCAATGGAAATCAAGAATCCTTATCTCATGTTCATCGGCGATGTGCCTGACCAGCTGGCGGCAAAAACCGCGGACGGCGTTGCCCACTGGCGCCCGGATTGGTGCGTCGGCCAAGTCCGTCTGGAAGGGTGCAAGGCTGACCTTGGCCTGCCGGACATGAGCGTCGCCGAAGCCGCGGCAGCAGGTGTGAAGACGCTGATCGTCGGGGTCACCAATCAGGGCGGCTATTTCGCGGATAGCTGGGTCGACACGATACACAGCGCCATCGATCACGGCATGGATATCGCGAGCGGCATGCATGCGAAGCTCGACGCCGTACCAGGATTGACCGAGAAAGCCGCGGCGGCCGGGCGCCAATTGTTTGACGTGCGCCACACCAATCAAAGCTTCGATATCGGACGCGGTCATAAACGGGCGGGAAAACGCTTGCTGACCGTGGGCACGGATACGTCTTGCGGCAAGATGTTCACGGCCCTGACGCTTGAGAAGGAAATGCGCGCGCGGGGTATGAAGGCGGATTTCCGGGCGACCGGCCAGACCGGTATTTTTATCGCGGGCAGCGGTGTTGCTATCGATGCTGTGGTCTCTGATTTCATTTCTGGCTCCGTCGAATGGCTGTGTCCGGAAAACGACCCAGACCACTGGGACGTGGTTGAGGGGCAAGGCTCGATCTTCCACGCGGGATATGCAGGCGTGACATTGGGGCTGATTCACGGCTCGCAACCGGATGTACTCGTGGTCTGCCACGACCCGGGACGGCCGCATATGCGGGGCACACCCGCCATTCCGGTGCGGAGCCTCACGGAAGTGATCGAGGCGGCCAGCTCCGCCGCGAGGGTCACCAATCCGGATGTGCGGTGCATAGGCTGTGCGATCAACACATCGAAACTATCCGATGCGGAGGCCGAAGCTGAATTGCAGCGCGCTCGAGACGAGACAGGGCTACCGGCCATCGATCCGGTGAAACATGGTGTGGGTGTCCTGGTGGATGCGCTATAGGGAATGTCGGCTTTAGCTTTAGATCGTCATTCCGGGCGTCGCGTAGCGGCGATCCGGAATTATGGCCTGGGCTTGACGGACCGACAGCTGTCCACCCGGCTAAACTCAGGCCATAATTCCGGGTCCGCCTGCTGGGCGTCCCGGAACGACGGGAGGGTATCGTGCGCAATCTAAAGACCTATGCCGAGACCTGGCCGCTTCGTGAAGTTTTCACAATTTCGCGCGGTAGCCGCACCGAGACACCGGTAATCGTTTGCGAACTGGAACAAGAGGGTGTTCGCGGTTGGGGTGAGGGGCAGCCCAACCCCCGCTATGACGAAACGCCGGAAAGTTCTCTCGCGGAAATAGAGGCGTTGCGGGGCGATATCGAAGCCGGTCAGATCGACCGATTGTCTCTGCAAGACGCTATGGCCGCCGGTGCCGCGCGAAACGCGATCGATTGCGCGTTTTGGGATTTGGAGGCAAAACGGGCGGGAAAACGTGTTTGGGAGTTGGCAGGCCTGCCGGAGCCGAAACCCGTTACGACCGCGTATACGCTGAGCGTGGCGTCACCCGATGAAATGGCCTCAGCCGCGCAACGCAACGCTCACAGGCCCCTGATCAAGATGAAACTCACGGGAGAAGGGGATTTGGAGCGGGTCCGCGCGGTCCGCGAAGTGCTGCCGGAGACGCCGATCATCGTCGACGCCAACGAAGGTTGGGAGGTTGGCATGGTGGAACGCTTCGC
>JABJCS010000213.1 GCA_018665505.1 Alphaproteobacteria bacterium | reverse complement strand
CTTTATCGTCGAGGAGAACCTTCAGCAGGTGTTCCGGGGTAAGTTGTTGGTGACCGGAGCGCGAGGCCAGGGTCTGGGCGCTTTGGATAAAACCACGCGACCGTTCGGTATAATTCTCGAAATTCATGTGCTACCTCCACTCGTTCCCCTCGATTGAGGCGAAACGTTGTTGGGCCGAAATTGACGGCTGTGGACCCGATTGCGGCATCCACACTTGATATATGGAGACGAGGTCGTGGCGGCGCAAGATTTAGCGAGAGGAGAAGATGGTGGTCCGAAAATACGCGGAACAACCCCATGCACAGTATTACAATACCGCTGTTTTGGCGTGGCGGACCGCGCGGGTAAAGCGACGGGCGGAATCACGGCAAGGAACGCCTCCATCTCGTGGATCATCCGACGAAGGTCACGGACACGGTTGATTTCGGCCGCCGCATCATATCCGTGCTTCCAGGCATTGCGATTGGCGGTGGGTGGGCCGGACGCAGCACCGCCATGCATCCGACAACGGCGGCCGCCACGTAATGCCGGCGCCCGGCACGGAACCCCTTTTCGAGTTCGAGCACCACAGCGGAGGGCGGCGGACATCGGCACCGTATCGCGGCGGTGGCTGGATTTACCCCGCCCACAGATTTCCGGTCGAGGCGGTCGCTTAGCGGGAATGTGGTAGGTCCTCGGATGCCATCGGGTCCGGCGGAGATGTCATGTCGGTTTCGAGCCATCCGACCAACACCCGCTCGGCCGACCCTGCCGGACCACGTTTGCGCTGCCAAACATCGAGGGTGCGAACCTGCCAGCTATAAATCGCGAGCAACCGCGCACCGATCCGCAGATCGCGCGCCCGCGACCCTTCCGTGCGCTCAGGGAGCGCGGCACGAGCGAGGCAATCCATCGCGGCATTGTGAGCGCTCACCATCTGCGCCGCCAACATGCCTTCGACATCGTCGCCGGGCGCCACGCCCTGCAACAGCCCGACAGCCGCCTCGCGCCGCGACGCGGTCGCTTCGGGTATCTCCGCCTGGTCCGGGGACACGGCGGCAGCGGTTTGCGCCTCCAGGCTTTCGCGCAGCGTTGGCGTCTCCGCGGCTTCCTCCAGAAGATCTGCGGTCGGAAAAAAATCAGGGGTCATGCGCCCTCCGATACAGTTTGAACTACAGGAGAGCCGCAACCTCTACCATATTATAGACATTTTGTCTACTTTCAAATCGCTTGGCATTGCGTGCTATGGGGCATGGCAGCCGACGACGTGCAGACGATGTGGGAGATTGCCGACGTCGATGTCGATCCGGCGAGCGGGGCTGGACCGGCGCTCAACGCGCTTACCGACATGGTCCGGCCCATCGCCGAGGGCGTCAAGGCGATTGCGGCGCGGGACTGAATGGCCATCGCTTCCTTAACCGCAGTCATCGCGGAACATGAAAGGCGCGTCGGCTGCTCGCCATGCACCGTCCGCACACCAGGATGACCGGCGTGATCGTTGTATTACATTAGACTCCCGGGCGGGACACGCCGGCCGGCAAGCAAAACCTGTCAGCCTTGGTATCGTTTCTTCAGCTCCCGCCTTTAAGCTGGATTGGGGTAGCTCTCCGGTAGTCGCCCAAGTACCGACCGGACGGTCGAATCCTTATACCGATGCCCCGGAATGTGATGATAACTAAACACCGCCAACAAACGATCCGGTGCGCCTTGTGTCACTTCGGATACCCGATGGATTGATCGACGCCCCTTGAATAAGCAAAAACTCCCATCCGCGAGACCGGCACGTTGTGTAGGAATATCTTCGCCCGACAACAACCGGCCAACTTCAGTATAGTTTTCATCGTCTTCGTCACGCAGGTACGGCACGTACTCAAAGTGCCCGCCCGCAGCTGCCGACTGAATCATGAGTGTCACCGCACCGTCATTCTGGTCGAAGTGCCACGCATGCCGGCAACCTTCGCCCATCACCTTGACGTTGGCTGCTAAGTAAGGGCAAGCGACGGGATACAGGGAATCCAGGCCTAAACAACGGCGAACAAACCCGGTAAGAGCAGGTTGTTCAAAGATCGATACAAAGGCGCCGCGCTTCGGAAAACAGTCTTGAGTGATCGTGCCGAGCAAATTAGGCGTGGTCAGCGTAACAGGATGACCACGCGGGTAGTCATCAGGGTCGCGCCAAGAATAGGCGCGCCGCTCGACCTCCATCCAATAGGTTCGGTCGCGCAACGCGTTGGCCTCGGCTTGTATGACCGCGAGAGCCTCAGGTTTAACGAAGTCTGGCAAATGGCACATCGCACCGTCAGCCAACGAGTCCTGGCAAGACTGTAGCAGCGTAGCGCCTGCCCCATCCAAATCGTCAATCGGGTAACGCTCCAGATTCACCAAGTCTTTAAGTTGATAGGCCATGGTCAGTCATTACCTCTAGTTCAGTTCGCCACAACTTGGCAGGTCCTCTGCTCGCAACGCGCGAGCGAAGCGTGGCCGTTCACCATAATTGACCGGCAGCGCAAGCGCTACCTGTCGAGACGCAATTATGCAGATCACCGAGCGGGGCAAACCAATTTACATAAAGAGCCATATCAACCTATTTTGAAGATGTTATGGGTTGAGGGGCAAACTGAGTTGAGAAAAACCTAAATCAAACTTGGTATGCTGTTTATCTCGAGAGCGGGGAAGAATGTTTAATCGGATATTCACAGGCTTCGATGTGCTGGTTTTCTTGGCTGCCTTTAGTGGGATGATTGTCCTTTCATCGTCCTACGCTTCTGCACAAGGCAAAGATCCCTACAGGGCGGTATCTTCCAAGGATAACAACGGCGATGGCAAGGTCAGTCTTGAGGAGTGGCCCAGATCGAAAGCCATCTTCAAGAGAATCGACAAGGACAAGGACGGCTTCCTCAGCCCTGAGGATTTCGCCAAGCACTGGGGTATTCCGCTTCGGGAAAGAAGTGAGACGGCTTCGGGCGGCGGAAAGAAAAAGAAAAAACGCGGTGGTGATCAAAAGGCTCAAGGAGATAAAAGCCGGGTTGCAGAACAGACTTGTACATTCGAAGACGTGAACGAGTTATAGCCAGAAGTGGTGTTTTGACCTCCGGATCAAGCGGCGACCAGGTCGATGTCAGTTACCTCAACACCGTCTTTGAACTTTACTCCAGTTAT
>JABJCS010000212.1 GCA_018665505.1 Alphaproteobacteria bacterium | reverse complement strand
AAGAGGGCGCTGACGAGTAAGATGCCGATCAAAATCCCACGCCGCGCTAATGCAATTAGCCATTCAGATGATTTGCTCCACTTATCCAAATCGAGCGCCCCCGTTGGCCATCGCGGCGGCACCTAAGTGTTACTCGAATTGGCCGAAGAATCCGAAAGCGTGAAAGCACGGCTAACCTTTCGGCTCAATTCTTGGACGTCAATCGGTTTCGTTACATAGTCCAAGGCGCCCGCCCCTAAAGCTATTTCGACGTCCCGCATCTTGCCGCGGACAGTCATCATATAGACCGGAATATTTTGCGTAGCGGGTGTCGTCAGCAGGTTTTCCAGAACTTCCATTCCATCCATTCCCGGAAGCATCCAGTCGAGTAAAACCAAATCCGGCTTTGTTCGTTGCGCAATTTTTAGCCCCTTTTTACCATCGCCAGCCATCACAACCGTGTGGCCGTCAACGATCGTGAGTTGGTACTCGATCAAGTCGCGAAGGTTTTGTTGGTCGTCTATCACCAGGATCGATTTTTTCGCCATAGAAAATTTCCTTTTCGTTCGACCCGAAGGGCATGATAGTGGATAGCCCCAATTATTACTTTTCAGACATCGTCCAGACGCCATCCCAAGTTTCTGCCGGGGGGGGGTGCTGTATTCCGTGCATCTTTCAATGTGAATTCGCGACGGACCGTCACCTGGACACATCTCCAAGACAGCCTCGAAAGCCCGTTGCGCCCCATTCCAATCGCGAGCTCGGTAGAGGGCCAACGCTCCAGCGTAAATTTCAACGGCGGGCTGAATCTTCACCAACGTCTCTGGCAATTGATGCGCCAAGGCTTCGTAAACCGCGATCGGTTGATCCTGCCCCTTTACTCTGATCAGGTCGATCTCGCGTAGCGGTGTCTCGCGCGTTAGGTCGGGGACCGTGTGTTCACTAATTAGGACATTCGTGCCATAGAATTTATTGGCGCTCTCAAGCCGCGCGGCGAGGTTAACACTGTCACCGATCACGGTGTATTCCATGCGTTTTTCGGACCCAACACTCCCGGCAACCACGTCGCCTGTACTAACGCCAATACCGATTTCGATAGCCTCGAGGTCTTTCAGCGACCGAACCTCGTTCAGTTTTTGCAATGATACGATCATCTCGCAGGCGACGGCGACGGCCTTGTCGGCATCGTCCTCGCTGCTGAGCGGCGCACCGAACAGGGCCATGATCGCATCACCGATGTACTTGTCCAGAATGCCACCCTGATTGAAGATGACATCGACGATCTCCTCGAAATATTCGTTCAGGAGGTTGACGGTTCCGACAGCCCCGAGTGTCTCTGAAATTGTCGTAAAGTGCCGGATGTCGGAGAACAGGATGCTTACCTTCTGCGAGACACCGATTAAACCAGCTTCGCCCTACGCCAGAAGTTGGTCCGCGACCTCCTTGCTCATATAGCGAGACATCGTGGCCTTCACCCGCATTTCGCTGGTGATGTCTTCAATGATCAGCATCGCGCCAATATTCTCGCCCCCCACATCGATCAAGGGTACCACCGCGAGATTCATGGATATCTGATCGCCCCCCGGGAGTACGAGATCCGTATCGACTGCGATATCCTCAACGCCGGTTTCCTCAACCCGCAGGATGCTGTCGAGTATCCAGGCGTTCTTTTCAGCAAATAAATCAGCTGCCGGGCTGCCAATAAGCGTGTCCCGCGCCTCTCGTAAGATCGCACAAGCTGCCTCGTTCACCGTGACGATGTTTTGCTCTTCGTCGAGTGTAACGAGGCCATTTGTCGTACTCTTCAGAATGCTCTCGTTGTAGTTCTTTATGTTGACGACATCGTCGAACAGCTGGGCATTATCGAGTGAGACCGCGATTTGCGATGTGAACGCGTGCAGCCGGGACGCGTCCTTGGTGGTGAATTTGCCCGTCCTCTTATTCAATACCTGGGTGACGCCGATTCTGCGACCAACCTTGTTGGTGATAGGCATGCACAGGATGCTCTCCGTCCGATAGCCCGTGCGGACATCGAATTCCGGATTGAAGTCCGGATGATTGTAGGGGTCGGAGATATTTTGAGTTTCGCCAGACGTAAATGTACGCCCGGCCAAACCGACATTAGAAGGAAAACGAATTTCACGAACTTCGATCCCTTCCGCTACCCGCGACCATAGTTCGTCCGTCTTCGGATCGTGGACAAACAAGGTGCTACGATCCGCATCCAGCAATTCTGTGGTGGCGGCAATAATACGTTGCAGCAGGAGGTCGAGGTTCAACTCACTCGACAAATCTTGCGCCACCGTGATGATATGCTCCGCGTCCTGCAGGCCGTCGGTCATCAGGTTGAAGCCGCGATAGAGCTGCGCATACACGTCGTCACCGGATACTTCCAGGCGCGAAACAGTATCGCCCTGTTCCACCTTGGTCATAGCCGCGACGACCCGATCGATATGCTCGCGTTGGCGGTCGCCCCATTGCTTTTTTTCAAGGGAGGCGTTGATACGCGCTCTGAGCAGGACCGGGTCGCTCGAGCGCGGAAGATAGTCCTCGGCGCCCGCGGAAATGCATTCGATTGCGCTCTCGGTCGTGTCGTATGCGGTAATCATAATGACCGGGATATGCCGAAGTTCCTCGCTCGTCTTGATCCGAGACAACACTTCGAACCCATCGATCGAGTTATGCCCGAATCTGGTGTTTGAGCATTT
>JABJCS010000211.1 GCA_018665505.1 Alphaproteobacteria bacterium | reverse complement strand
AATTGTGTCAATTGAGTGCTCGGCGCCGTTGCGTCGTCGTCGCGCCACCAGAGCAAGGCCTCCCGCTTGGCGGTTGCCCAAGCGTCGAATTCAGCTTCGAATTTAATCCATGGATCCGGGTTTGTTGGATTGTCCGACATGCGAATCTTATATCCGCTCTTTGGTGGAAATCCTAGTTTTCAGAAAGTTGGCAAGAATGTCTGCAGTTTCCACGGCGCCATTCAAATTCAGTTTCCCGGTCAGTTGGCTTTGACCACATTCCGCTTCTTTAAGCGCTGCGAGAAGAGTTTTGTCGGAGACGTTCGATTCCGGCACTAAAGCGACCCGACCTAAATCCGCCAGGCGTTCGGCTCGCAGGTATTGTTCGGTCTGACCCATCCCTTGATAGGGCACCATGACCGCCGGCACCCCACAGGTCACGATGTCCATTGTCGTATTGTATCCCGCCTGACTGATGGAGGCATCCGCGCGGCCCAGCAGGTCGGGAAAGTCAGGGCGGATGGGTTCCACCACAATATTGGTTCCTTTGCTCATGAATTTACGAACCGTCGACGGGCAATTCGGTCCAATGAGAAATCGCCAAGTGCGCCCGTCCTTCATGGCTGCATCCGCCGCCGCCCGCATTAGTGACGCGCATGTCGCGCCTCCGCCCGCCGATACGATTACTTCACCGGCCCCGTCAGTTTCGCTCGAACTACGTGCGGTCGTTCCAGCGGAAACATAACCTGTGTAGCGGGTTTTACCTGCGATTTCGGGAGCCAAGGCAAACGTCCGGTCGAGAGCCATGAACTCGGTGTCTCCGTGGACCAAGACCAAATCGAAAGAGCGGTCGATGAGATCGACGATTTGCCGATTGCGGCGGTCCTCGGCCTTCGGCTCCAAAATGTCGCGGATCGAACAAACAATCGCGCATTGGTTCCGGGCCACATCGAGGAGCGGCTCGAGCTCCACGCGGAACGGCCAGCGCCCGAAAGGGAATGTCTCGATCAATAACAAGTCTGGTGCGGCGCTTTCGAAGGCTTCCATCAGTAAATGACGCCGCTGATCCCAGAAATTGGTATTCGGCGCGGCCCCACTCTCTCCGATCAAGCCATCCTCTTCGGGATTCTCCGCTTTCAACGGTGGGAGTGACACATGCTTCACACCGCGCAAATCGTGGCTTGTATCGGAGAATCCGCCGGAGACATAGGTGACGTCCCATCCGATATCAATCATCGACCGTGCAATCGCCGCTGCGCGCCGGCCGTGTCCCAATCCCCAAAGATGCTGAATGTAATAGAGGACACTTGGCATTTTGGCTCAGCTGGATGTCAGCGGTACGTTTAGTTCCACGACTTTCGGGTGCCCGTGCGCCTGCAGTCGGAATAGGTGAGTACAGTCATCGGCCAGTGTATCCGGCCAAGGTGTCGTTTGATCCCATTCGGCGGCCAAGGAATAGGTCGCCCGGACAACGCCCCGATGACATACAATGACGGTGGGTCGGCCCGCATCCGCCAATTCCCGAAAGACGGCGAGCAAACGCTCTTGCACTTCACGTTGGCTTTCACCGCCGGGCGCCTTGAAATCTAGCCCGCCCGCCCGCCATGCCTCGCCAGGGTTGCCTATTTCAGCCTTGAGTTCGGTGATGGTCAGGCCTTCCCAGACCGCCCAATCCATCTCGATCAGACGTGCGTCGGTGCGGCTCGGCGGTGTGCCGGAAAGAATCTCGGCGGTCTCCACCGCACGCGAGAGCGGGCTTGATATCCAATCGAATTCTTCAATATGGCGTGGTGCCCGCCAGGTGCGGACGGTTTCGCGGCCGTTGTCACTGAGTGGTACGTCGGTTGTGCTTTGCACGCGACCGCCTTCGTTCCAGCCGGTCGCCGCATGGCGGATGAGCGCGATGAGGGTCATGTTGCGTGGCTCTTCTCTAGGGCTTCGAATATTTCTGCTAATTCCTTCATTGCTCGCTCTATGGAGTGTTCTTGAAGTGCTTTTCGATGGGCTGCGTTGGCCATGGTTTCGCGCATTTGCGGATCGTGCAATAGCCTATGCATCGCATCCGCGAAAGCTTGCCCGTTCCCTTGCGGTGTCAGAATGCCGGTTTCTCCATCCGATATGATAGCGGCAACCCCGGGGGTATATCCGGCAACCGCGGGTAGGCCAGCCGCCTGCGCTTCAAGTAACGCCATGCCGAATCCCTCACGGATGGCGGGCCAAACAAATATATCAGCGGCGGCGGATACGGCGGCCAATTGGCGCGTATTGCACAGACCGAGAAATGTCGTGCGCGGATCGTCGGCAAAATAGGCTTTGATCTCAGCCCGGGTGGGCCCGTCGCCTGCGATCAACAAATGAAACCGGTCGTCCGGTCGTTCGCGGATTGCCTTCGCGAGACACCGGAAGGACGCTGTCTTGGCGCCATCTCGCATCATCGCCGCAGTGAAGAGCCAGCCAATGTCGGAGTCCAAATTGTACTGTTCAGCGAGCGTGGATCGATGTTGCATTTTCGCAGCCGGGTTCGGGGTTACCAGCGTATCGATGAACGGCGCGATAAAATGCAGTCCTGGGTCATTACCTCGCAATGTTTTCAGACAGGGCATATCTTTGGGATTCACCACAATGATCCGGTCCGCTTGTCGGATCGCCGAGGCGGCGCGTTCATATCCGATCGACCATGGACCTCCCTTCTGTTTGGGGGCATGGCTGGCTTCGGCGACGATATAAGGAATTTGGAACTTATTTGCGATTACGGGGCCCAGCCAATCCGGGCTCTTGTGATAGAGGTGATAGGTGAACCAAAGGTCCGGTGGATTGGATTGGTGAGCGGTGATCCACGCCTCGGCGGTGTTTTCGCCTTCGCATTTTAGCGTGGCCTGCTTCGCCGCATCGCCGCTGCCTTCATAGGATCGAAACCGCGATGCCAGGAAGACTTCGTGGCCCATTCTAGATAGCGCTTCCACGAACGCGCGGGCGACACGGCGATCTCCCGACGGCTCGGGATCGTCCGGTGGTTTCATGGGAGCGTAGAAGGCAATGCGCATGGGACCAATCAGAGCGAATTTGTCGTTCGCTACGGGCATTTACGGTCTGTTAAGCCTAAGCTAGTGTAATCACTGTAGCGTGACCAGGGTGGCGCGAGCCGTCCCGTGGGGGCAGCGAAATTGAATGGCGGGGGCACGGACGGCGGCGATGGAGCCATCTATCTTTCGATATATATTGCGGTATAGCGCGCAGCAGCAGATCTATTTGCTGTTCGTCATCCTTGCGTATTACCCTTTTTTGTATCTTTCCCTCGATCTACCAAAGCTAATCGTCAACCGTGCGATCGAAGACCCGGTCGGCCCGCCTTTCACGGCGCCAATCTTTGGTTACGAATTCAAGCTCGACATGGATCAGATTTCATTCCTGCTCGTGCTTTGTTTCGGCTACCTGCTCTTTGTGTTCATCAATGGCGGGTTCAAATATTACATCAATGTCTATAAGGGGCAGATGGGCGAGCGGCTGCTGCGACGGCTTCGCTTCCAGCTCTATAACAGAATCCTGCGGTTTCCTCTGCAGCGCTTCCGTAAGGTCAGTCAGGGCGAATTAATTCCGATTATCACGGCGGAGGTGGAACCGCTTGGTGGCTTTATCGGCGCAGCTTATGCCGATCCGTTGTTTTTCGGCGGGCAGCTGGTGATCATCCTGGCGTTTATCATGATCCAGGACCCGATGCTCGGCATGGCCTCCATCGCGCTTTATCCGGTGCAGATGTATTTCATCCCGAAACTGCAGCGGAAGGTCAACCAGCTCGGTAAACAACGGGTGCAGCACGTACGGCGGCTTTCGGAACATATCGGCGAATCGGTGGCCGGTGTTGTGGAAGTGCATGCGAATGACACATCGAACTTGGAGCTCTCACGCTTCGCCGAACGCTTGGGACGAATTTACGAAATTCGGTATGAGATTTACCGGCGTAAATTCTTTATCAAGTTCCTCAATAATTTTATCGACAAGCTAACGCCGTTCTTCTTTTTCTCGATCGGCGGCTATCTCGTTATCCAAGGCGACCTCACCTTCGGCGCTCTGGTGGCGGTGCTTGCCGCCTATAAGGAATTGGCTGCTCCTTGGAAGGAATTGCTCGCCTGGTATCAGCAAAAAGAAGACGTGCGCATTAAATACGAGCAAGTAATAGAACAATTCGATCCCGACGGCATGTTGCCCGACGACATGCAACGGTCGGGCGAAAATGCGCGCTCGGATCTGCAAGGTGAGTTGGTTGCCAATAATGTTGCCTTTGCTGATGAAGACGGCGCGCGTCTCGTCGATGGTGCCAGTTTCAAGGTCGACATGCGGCAGCACACGGCAATTGTCGGCGCGGGAGCGAGTGGCAAACAGGAATTCGCGATGCTCTTGGCTCGGTTGATGGAGCCGACGCGCGGACGAATCGCCGTTGGCGGCTCAGACCTTTCCGAGCTGTCGGAAGCGGTGACTGGACGCCAGATGGCATATGTCGGGCCGCAGGCGTATCTCTACAACGGCTCAATTGGAGACAACCTCGTCTATGGATTAAAGCACCGCCCCCTGCGCGAACGAGCAGATGGTGAACGATCCGACTGCGATCTCGAGGAAGCTATTCGGTCCGGCAATATCGAATTTGACTATCACGCGGATTGGATCGACTACGACGCGGCGGGCGTGGAGGGACCGGAAGGCCTACAAGAGCGGATCATCGAAGTATTACATCTGTCGGAGTTCGAGCGCGACGTCTATCAGATCGGATTGCGCGGCGTGATCGATCCCGAGCGCCGGCCGGATGTCGCCGAGCGGATTTTGACCGCGCGAAAAACATTTTCCGAGCGTTTGGAGGCGGACGTCTCGATTTCCTCGCTCGTCGAGCAGTTTGATATCGGGCGATATAACCGTAATGCCAGCCTGGGTGAAAATCTGCTATTCGGCATTCCGGTAGATAACCGGTTGAGCATGGATTCGCTTTCCGAGAACGCTTATGTCCGCGAAGTCCTGGATCGATTGGATCTGACCGCCGAGTTAACCAGCATCGGTCGTCAGGTTGCGGCGACGATGTGTGAAATTTTCGCCGATCTGCCGCCCGACCACAAATTTTTCGAGCAGTACAGTTTCATTGCGGCGGACGATTTAGAGGAATTT
>JABJCS010000210.1 GCA_018665505.1 Alphaproteobacteria bacterium | reverse complement strand
TTCATATAGCTGTCTTCGACGAAGCGCGACGGATCCATTATAACCGCCAACATATTGTTGGTCGTCGTATCGGAAGTTTGATTCTCCGGCTGCAGAGTGCCGCCTCCGGTCAACATGCCGCCGAAAAATTCACACACCATGGCAAGGCCATAGCCCTTATGCTCGCCCATCGGCAGCAAGGCACCCCGAGGATCCGCCCACATTACGTTCGGGTCTTGGGACGGTTTCCCGTCGGCATCCAAGACATAGCCTTCGCCGAGCGGTTCTTCTTTCATCATCGCGACCCGCGCCTTACCCATTGCGATGCGGCTCGTGGCCATATCCAGGATAAAGGCTGGATTCTTGTCGGTGGCCGGAATGGCGAAGACGACCGGATTTGTCGACAGCCGCGAATCCGTTCCACCAAAGGGAGCTACGATGGAAGAGCGGCCGATGACATTGACGAAATGCATCGAGGCGAATCCCGCGTCGGCGCACATTTCCCCGTAAGTCCCCACACGTCCGATATGGCAGGAATTACGTAATCCTAAAATCGCGAAACCGTCCTTTTGCGCCTTGGCGATGGCCAACTCGGTCGCTTGGCGTGCCACGGCTTGCCCGTAGCCTCGATTACCGTCGACGATCAGCAGCGGACCGCTATCGGTGGCGACGGAAACCGTCGTGTTGGGCCGCAACTCGTCTCGATGCAATGCCTCGTAGTAGCGCGGGATCATGCCGACCCCATGGCTTGGGTGGCCCTTCAGATGGGCTTCCACCAGATGGTCGGTGACGATTTCGGCTTCGCCGGACTCGCTGCCGCCGGATTCCAATATGGCGCGTGTGACCCGGCGCAGGGTTTCGTGATCGATCAACATCGCTTCTACTGTGTCCTCCAGAAAAGGCTCGAGACGGTCTCCGGCCGAGCAGGGATAGGATGAAACTAGTGCGTTAGTGCGCCGCCGCCCAATCGTCGCCGACACCGGCATCGACAACCAGCGGCACTTTCAGCTCCAACGCCGGGAGGGCCGCCCCTTCCATTGCGCCGCGTACGGCGGCAATGGTTTTTTCCACCTGATCTTCCGGCGCTTCGAACAGCAACTCATCGTGGACTTGCAACAACATGCGGGCGTCGACGCCCGCATTGGTAAGCGCCTTCGGCACTCGGATCATCGCACGTTTGATAATGTCGGCGGCCGAGCCTTGGATCGGCGCGTTGATCGCTTGGCGTTCCGCGTAGTTCTTCTGCATTGGGTTTTTGGCGTTGATCGATTCCAAATGAATGCGCCGTCCGAACAATGTCTCGACCAAACCCGCCTTGCGGCATTGCTCTACCGCGCTGTCCATATAGTCGCGGATACCGGGATAGCGTTCGAAATAGGCGTCGATATATTCCTTGGCGGCTCCCCGCGGAATACTCAACTGGCGCGCCAGACCGAAAGCGCTGATGCCGTAGATAATGCCGAAGTTGATAGCCTTTGCCTGCCGGCGAACCAGCGGGTCCATGCCTTCGATCGGCACATTGAAGACCTGACTCGCGGTCATCGCGTGGATGTCCTGGCCGTCCCGGAAAGCTTCAACCAGGGCTTCGATCCCGGCCATATGAGCGAGGACCCGCAATTCGATCTGACTGTAGTCGAGGGAAATCAGCTTCCAGCCTTCACGCGGTACAAAGGCGCTTCTGATTTTTCGGCCCTCTTCGGTGCGGGCCGGGATATTCTGCAAGTTCGGATCAGTCGACGACAAGCGGCCGGTCTGTGCGCCGGTCATGGCGTAGGACGTGTGGATGCGCCCCGTCGCCGGATTAATCTGCTCCACCAAGGCGTCGGAATAGGTGCTTTTTAACTTAGCAATCTGGCGCCACTCGATGACGCGCGCCGGTAGATCATGGCCGTTCGCCGCCAGGTCTTCCAATACGCTGGCATCGGTGCCGAAACCGCCGCTTTTGTTTTTCTTGCCGCCCGGCAGGCTCATTTTCTCGAAGAGGATCTCGCCGAGCTGTTTTGGAGAGCCGATATTGAAGGCCTCCCCCGCCAGCTCGTGTACTTCGGCTTCGAGTCCCGCCAATCGCTGGGTGAAATCGCGCGAAAGGCCGCGCAACTTCTCCGGATCGACTCGGATACCCTCTTTTTCCATCGCGGCGACGATGGGGACCAAGGGCCGCTCGATGGTCTCATAGACCGTGGTCATCTTTTCCTGTACCAAACGCGGTTTCAGGGCTTGGTGCAGGCGCCAGGTGATGTCGGCATCCTCCGCCGCGTAATCGCGGGCGGCTTCCAGCGGCACATAGTCGAAGGTGATCTGCTTCTTGCCGGTCCCGACGACTTCCTTGAACTTCACAGTGGAGACACCGAGATGGGTTTCCGCCAACACGTCCATGCCGTGGCCGTGCCGCCCGCCGTCGAGGACGAAAGACAACAGCATCGTATCGTCGATGGGCGTCACGTCGACGTTGCAGCGCGACAAAACCAACGCATCGTATTTGATATTCTGCCCGATCTTGAGGACTGAAGGGTCGTCAAGCAATGGCGCTAAAATATCGAGAGCAAGTTGGCGTGAAATTTGTTCCGGCGCTTCGTCCGCCTCACCGCCGCCATCGCCCAAATCGAAGGCGCCTTGGCCGTTTGGCGCTTTATGGGCCACCGGAATATAGCACGCACGTCCCGCTTGGACGGAGAGCGAAAGACCGACCAATTCCGCCGACATCGCGTCGAGCGACGTTGTCTCGGTATCAACAGCGACCATCCCGACCGCCCGCGCCTTGTCGACCCAAGCCTGAAGGCTCGCCTCGTCCCGCACCAATTCGTAGACGACTTCGCTGGGCGCAGCCGCTGGACCGGCCCCACCGGACACAGCACCGCCACTATTCTCGATGGCGGCGAGGGTTTTGCGCAAAGCCTGATTGCGCTTCTCTTCCGGCAGGGTCTCGAAGGCACTCGTAAAGTGCTCGTCGAATTCCGCCTGCGCTTGGTTGTCGAGAGCGCTGCGCAATTCCGCCAAAATAGCATCAAACCCCTGGGTCGCGAGCCAAGGCACCAGTTTCGCTAATTCATGCTCCGGCACATCGAGAGCGTCCACCGGCAAGTCCACCGGCACGTCGTCCTTCAGCGTGACAAGCTCCAAGGAGACCCGCGCCAAATCCGCGAATTCGAGCAGATTTTCGCGCCGCTTGTTTTGTTTGATCTCACCGGCCCGCGCCAAGAGCGTATCGAGATCGCCATACTCGTTGATAAGTAACGCCGCCGTCTTCACACCGATTCCCGGCACGCCCGGCACATTGTCGACCGAATCACCGGCAAGCGCTTGCACCTCGACGACTTTCTCGGGCCCGACACCAAATTTCTCGATGACCTCATCGCGGCCGATGCGGCGGTTCTTCATCTCGTCGAACATACCGACCTTATCGTTGACGAGCTGCATCAAATCCTTGTCGGAAGAGATGATCGTGACCTCCGCGCCCGCCGCGACCGCTTGGCGCGCATAGGTCGCGATAATGTCGTCGGCCTCGAAGCCGGGAATCTCGATGGTGTGCAGATTGAACGCCTCGCTTGCTTCCTTAATCAGCGGGAATTGCGGCACCAGTTCTTCCGGCGCAGGCGGACGTTGGGCTTTGTAATCGGGATAAATATCGTTGCGAAACGTTTTGCGGGCGGCATCGAAAATGACCGCGATATGATCGGCTTCGGTGTCGCGCAGTAATTTCATCAACATCCGCGTGAAACCGAAGACGGCGTTCACCGGTGTTCCGTCGGGGCGGCTCAAGGGCCGAATTGCATGAAAGGCCCGAAAGATAAATCCGGACCCGTCGACGAGATAGAGATGTTTCAGCGGAGCGGCCTCGGCCATACCGGGTATCCTTCAGCTACGGGGACTGCGATGGAGAGCTTGATTGTAACTGGTCTGAGCGGTTTCGTCTCGCGACGATCCGCCCAAACGGTCCTAATGCGCGTGGGAGGGAGTCGCCCCTTCCTTCAGATTAAACCGGCGGCCGCAATAGGGGCAGTCGACACTGCCGCCATCCCCTAGATTGAGGTAGACCAGGGGATGCCCCAAAGCACCCCCACCGCCATCGCAACTCGTCCGCATCTCTTCGACTTCGATTGTCTCTGGCGGTTCCATTTTCGCTTTCACCCTATGCAAATTCATCTGCGCGCGGTTTGACCGCACGCTTGCAGGGATGATACCGAATGCGGGCCGGTAATCAATATTCGGAATGCGGAATGGGGCGGCGTCTCTTAATAATCTGTTTCCTCGCGGCTCTGTCCGCCGGATGCGCACCTTGGCACACTCCGCCGGGACCGGCCTTACAGGCGCCGTCGTGGAATGACGAGGGGATTACCGCTCCGGATGGTGCCCACCTGCCATTGCGCCGCTGGGGACCAAAGGGCAGCCCGCGCGGCGTCGTCTTGGCGTTGCACGGATTCAACGATTATTCCAAAGCCTTTGAGGCCCCCGCGAAATCCTTCGCCGCCGCCGGTATCGCGACATATGCCTACGATCAACGGGGCTTTGGCAGGGCACCCAACAAAGGCACCTGGTCGAGCGTAGATGGCATGACGGACGATTTACGCGTCGCGGCTCGATTGGTGCGCGACGCTCATCCGGATGTGCCGTTCTATATCCTAGGCGAAAGCATGGGAGCCGCGGTGGTATTGGCGGCGATGGATCAGGACCACGTGCCGCCCGTCGCCGATGGCTATGTATTGTCGGCCCCTGCGGTATGGGCGCGGCGCGTGATGCCGGTCTGGCAACGTGTCGGATTAGAGTTTTTCGCCCACACCATTCCGCTGTTTCACGTGACAGGACAGGGATTCAATCGCACACCGTCGGACAATCGGGACATGCTCCGTAAGCTCGGGCGCGATCCGTTGGTGATCAAATACACCCGGATCGACACGATTTACGGGTTGGTGAATTTGATGGATGCAGCACTCGACGCGGTACCCCGACTGCCGGGCAACACGCTCATCTTGCTCGGCCAAAAGGAAGACATTGTGCCGAATGAGGCGATGTCGGCCTTTCTTGCCGCGCTGCCCGCGGATTCCTGCGTCAAAGTAGCCCGCTATCGCTCCGGCTATCACATGCTGTTGCGGGATTTGAAGGCGGATGTGGTTCTAGGTGATTTGGCCGCCTGGATGGCGAACCCGGAGCGCGCTTTGCCGTCCGGTGCCGACCGCGTAAAGGTCGTGTCACAAGAGTCTGGTGCCCCGGCGTCGCTTGCCCTAAATTGCGCTCCGCCTATTGCCGCGCGCCCGTAGCTCAGCTGGATAGAGCGTCGGCCTCCGAAGCCGAAGGTCAGAGGTTCGAATCCTCTCGGGCGCGCCATTCTTTTCCGTAAAATTCCTATCGCCTTAGTGTCACTGCGCCACTTCTCCGAATTGGGCGAGAGTTGAGTTATGACACTTCGTTCCACTAACAGCGATGAGTTGCCGTATTGAATAGTGCGGCAAAACAACCGCTATTTGATCGAGAAGCGGACAGCGAAGACAAATGGTCCCAAGTATCGAGACGACCTGAATACGACATCGATCACCGGCTATCGTGCGTCGTCGCTGGACCGGGTATCAGTGGTCGAGACTGTCACCTCTTGCCCAGAGAAGATTGGCGAGAAGTCGATGATCGTTGTCATTTCGTCGACAGAGCGCCAGCTCTATTCTTGTTATCAGATAAATGCTGAGGGCGCAGTTGCTCCGGGGTGGTCCCGCACGCTGGCGCTAAACATCGGTTTTGGAGGATAGAATGAGCGGATTTGTCGGAGCACAGCACGAATTTCACGATGACGAGTTCGTCCGCGGTTGGGCGAGCCGCTTTGAGCCGACGGCACCGCGCCTGCAACTCTTTGACATGATTTTAGCCGAGGTCGAGAAACTCGGTAAGGCGGACAGCCATGTGGTCGAACTCGGCACCGGTCCGGGCTATATGGCGCGGCACATCCTCGAGCGGAATTCAGACCTTGGATACGAGGCGCTCGATTTCTCCGATGTCTTCATGCAGGTCGCCAAGGAAACGATCGATGACCTGTGCCATCGCGTCACCTTCACGAATGCCGACCTGATGACAAAAGAGTGGCCGCAGAAGCTCAGCAAGCAGCCGGACGCCATCATTTCAACCTGGGCCCTGCACGATCTGGGCGGCCAGCAACCCGTCGCGGACGTCTATGCACGATCCTATAAAACATTGCCCGCGGGCGGCCTCCTCGCCAACGGGGACTTCATAAAGCCCGACGGGACGGAATGGGATTACGAGGCCGGCCGATTTTCGATCGAACGGCACCTGGAGCTGTTGCGTGAGGCTGGATTTAAGAATCCGAAATCACTGATCCACCTGGAGCAAAATATCGTCGACCCGACGGCCGGCCAAAACTATGCCTGCCTCGTCGCCGTGAAGTAGCGATTGGCGGACGCGGCGTCCGTCGACCGTGCGCAGTTGGCCTTTTTGTATACCGCCCGGGACTTTGACCTTTGAGCGAATGGTTTAGCAAAGCGACATTCGCTGAATGCCTCGAGAGGACGGCCGAAAGCTGGGGGCCGCGTGAAGCTCTCGTGCACGAAGGCCGCCGCATTTCTTTCGCGGAACTGAAGACCGAAGTCGATACCGTGGCCCGCGGGTTGATCGCGCTCGGCGTTGGCCCGAACGACAAAGTCGTTCTTTGGATGCCGAACAGGCCCGAATGGCTCTACGCCTTCTTCGCGTTGTCGCAGATCGGTGCGATTGTTGTACCGGCGAATACACGGTTTCGCGCCAATGATCTGGAATACGTGGTCCGGCAATCGGATTCGACGACGTTGATCACGGTCGATCGTTCGGGACCGATCGATTACCTTGCGCTGACGCGGGCAATCATTCCGGAGATTGCGTCTGGTCCGAATACCGTGCTCGCCTCGGCAATGTTCCCTGAACTGGAGCGTGTCATCGTTCTGGGGTCCGACGTCCCCTCCGGCGCGATCGCTTGGTCGGATATGGTGGCACGCGGAAAGGCCATCACCGCTGCAGCGCTGCGGGACCGCGTGCGCCAGGTCAAACCCGACGATACCACCCTCATAATGTACACCTCGGGCACCACGGGCTTTCCGAAGGGGGTCATGCATTGCCATAACCTCCAACGGAACGTCATCGACATCGCCAACCGGCTTGGGTACCTCTCGAGTGATGTCATCCTCATGAATTGGCCGCTCTTTCATGTCCTCGGCCTTTATCTTGGCCCTTTGTTCACGGTCTGCGTGGGGACGCGAATGGTGCTCACGACTGTTTTCGATCCGGCGGAATCGCTCGGGCTGATTGAGCGCGAACGGGTTACTCGCCTTTGGGGTTTCGAGAGTCAGCTCGATGCATTGACCACACATCCGGAGCTCGACACATTCGACCTCGCTAGCCTGCGCACAGGATTGGGGGTCGTCGGCATGCCAAGCAGTGAGCCAGCAGCCCGACGGACCTACGATCTGCTGTGCCCGATTGTTTCCGGCTACGGCATGACGGAAACCGGCGCTGGTATCGCCATCGGCTACCCGGAAGCACCAAAAGAAGATGCGTGGCTGACGTCGGGATATGCTTAGCCCGGCATAGAGTTCAAAGTAATCGATCCCGCGACCGGATCGCCTGTCGCTTATGGCGAGCAGGGCGAACTCTGCGTGCGTGGCTATTCGCTAATGCAGGGCTACTACAAAAAGCCCGAAGAGACGGCAAAGACGATCGACCAAGCCGGTTGGCTGCATAACGGAGATCTCACGACTCAACGGGAAGACGGCTCTATCCGGTTTCTCGGGCGCATCAAAGACCTGCTGAAAGTCGGCGGCGAAAATGTGGATCCCGCCGAAGTCGAGCTGTTTCTGTCTGCCCATCCCGCAGTGGGTCAAATCCAAATCGTCGGCGTCCCCGACAAGCGATTGAGCGAAGTCGCGTGCGCCTGCGTGATACCCAAGCCCGGCCATGCCGTCGAGCAGGACGATCTCGCCGCGTTCTGCGAAGGGAAGCTTGCTCGGTTCAAGATTCCACAGCACATGGTGACAATGGATGAGTTCCCGATGACCGCGAGCGGTAAACCGCAGAAAGTCAAACTGCGGGCGTTGGCCATAGAAAGTCTGAAACTCGACAGCGTTTAGCGGGGACCAAAACGAAAACGCAATCTATCGCGTCGCGACCACGACGCCAGAGCCGATGAAGATCGACCCTGTGACTTTCCGGAGGCATCTGGCTGCTCTTGCAGAGACGAGTAGATGACGCGTTCGGTCGGCCAAGAGCACGCAGCAACCGTAAATGATAAAGGAAACGCCCGCGACAATACCGGCCAAAACTAAAAAATCGACGGCCGCAACGACTGTCATATCGATTAATGTCGGCATGAGTGAGCCAAAGAACAGAATTGCCTTTGGGTTGCTAAGCGTCGCCAGCAGACCAAGGCCGACATCTTGCTACAAATGGCCGTGTCGATCCGTTTTGACCGCCTCCGCGCTATCCGTTGCGACGATCAGCCGGTAACCGCGCCAGATAAGATAGGCGGCACCAGCATATTTCACGATCTGAAACGCCGGTCCCATCGCGGCGGCAATTGCCAACAAACCGATGAACGCGATCCCCAGAAAAAGAATGTCGGCCAAAACCAAACCGGTTATGACGGCGAAGCCAGCTTTTCGCCCGGAGCCGAGCGCTCGCGAAACGACAATGGCAAGGCCGGGGCCCGGCAATGCGGTCCAAAGCATCATCCCGACCGCAAAGGCCACTATGTGTTCTAATGTCATCTTTAAAACACTTCCATGCCGCAGATACTTAGCGACTGTAGATTCCGCCGCTTACGTTTGGCAATGACACACAGCAACTTAGCGCGGAAGCCGGTGTTGCTGAACGTCCCGATCCTAAACTGTTTTGCCTGCTTCATGGCCACTCGCCGTGGCGAAGAGCATTTCTTGTGGCGCCCGAGCATCACCGACGGGTGTTACGGGGATGCCGGCCTGTTGTAGGGGAGAGAGGAGAGGATCGTTTGGCTCTCGCGGACTTGCATAGGTGAGCAGCGCCAAATCTTCGACGGTGGTGACGTCGCCGTTGTAGATATTGACGAGGTCGAGCCTTCCATCTGCGATGGAGTCGCTCCACACCGGCTCCGCCATTGTGACCACTTCGATGCGTTGCTCTGCCACGCGCCGTATGATGCCCTGGCGGTTCACCAAAGGGACATCGGTGGCGATCGTGTCGCGCGGTGTGACAATGACTGTTTTGGCGAAACGCGCTTTGAGCGCTTCGGCGGCGGCGTAGACGGCTTCAGTATGGTCGGTGTCGTAGATCACCGCGGTGCCCGATTCGATGGCACCGCTTTGCAGCCCCTTGTGGCGCAGCACGTCCGTCATTGCCGAGCGTAAGTCGACGACCCAGCCTTCCTCGTAGATATCTTCCGGCAGCCAAAAGGGCCGGATCATGGTTGAGCCGGTCGCGAGGATCACGCTGTCCGGGCGATGCTTGATCAAGTCGGCGGCTGTAACCTCTTGCCCGAGGTTGAAGTTTACACCGCCCCGTTCCGCCGCGACCGTTTGATAATCGTAAATCGACGATACCGTCTCGCCGCCCGGCAGTTTTTCGCGCCACCACGCCTTCCCACCGACAACAGATGAAGCACCGAATACAGTGACCTCATGCCCGCGCGCGGCGGCGACCCACGCGGCTTCCATTCCGGCAATACCAGCGCCGATGACGGCGACGCGTTTTGGCGAATCTGTCGGCGTCGGCCAAAAATCGGCCTCGTCGGGTAAGGCGACGCGGGGATTGTTGACGCAAGCGACCGGCTGCTGCTGTGTGACAATCGTTCCCCAGCAGGTGTTGCAACTCAGGCAATAACGAATATCCCAGCTCCGGCCGGCTTGCGCCTTCTTCGGCCAGGCCGGATCGGCAATGAGCGGTCTGCCGAGGGCGATAAGTTGCGCCTCGTCGCGCGCCAGAATGCCATCCGCTTCCGCCGGGTCCGTGATGCGGCCAAGCGCCATAACCGGCACATCATTGACGCTGCCCTGTAATTGCTTGATCACATCCATATACGGCATCGGCGGGCCAAACCGGTCCGGCGTGTGCATCTCAAGCGTGCGCGCATGAGCCCCGCCGGCAAAGCAGACGTAATCCGCCTTCCGGGAGGCGGTCAGCTTGTCCGCGATGATCGCGGCTTCGGGCGGCCGAATACTGCCGTCAATACCGTCGTCGCAGGGGAGCTTCAAACCGATGATGAATTCGGCACCGCACGCCGCACGTAAAGCTGCGACGAGTTCAGCCACGAAACGCGTCCGGCCATCCCAATCGCCGCCATATTCGTCGTTCCGTTTGTTCGAATGCGGGGACAGGAACTGGTGAAACAAGTGGCCGTGCCCGCCGGAGATCTCCACGCCGGAGAAGCCGCAAGTCTGTAAATGAAAAGCAGATTCGGCAACCTGTTCAACGAGGTTGCGAATTTCCGAAGATTTTAGAGGGCGTGGTACGGTCCAAGAAAGGTCGTCGGGCAGTGCGGAGGCACCCAGCGCCTCGGGATTACGACCTGGGAAATGTCGACCGCGCCCTGCGTCCTGAATTTGGCCAATCAAACGGCAGTCCTGGCTTTCCACCGCATCGGCGAAGCGTTTGAGACCATCCGGATCGTCCTGTCGCCAGACCTGTACTCTCGGCAGACGCGCCTGATGTCGCATCATGCCGAGGGGCTCCGTCACGCTCAGTGCCGCGCCGCCTGCCGCCCGATTCGCATGATACAGAATCTCCCTGTCCGTGACCCGTCCGGCCGGCGTAGAGAGAGTCGTAATGGACGCATGAGTGACCCGATTGCGTAACGTCTTTCCAGCCAGACGGAAGGGTGTAAAAAGTGCGGCGAAATCACTTTCGTCCTTATTCTTTGGCCTGTCGCCCATGGGCTGTATTTCCTAATGGTTCATCGGCACAAAAGACGAAGTATGGTGTTACTACTCTGCAGCAAATTTTTTCAGAGGTTGTTGAAGAGGTCAGTTTTAAACCCCAGTCCGACAACGCGGGGGTTAGAGCGCCTGAACAGTTCGGAATTCGGCTACAAACGGACCACATCATCATTTCGCTGAAATATCCGGCTGGCAGCGTCCGCAAGCCGAATGTCCGAGTAGAGCTGCGAGCCGCGGGTCGAGTGCATCGACTATGGCATACCTTTGCCAGTATTGAGATGACGACGACGCGGGTGCCTTTCTTGATCCGGTTCCGGCTGTGCCTAGATCACTTCTAGCATGCGTAAACAATTTGTGACGGAAGGCTGGGTGTCGATTGATCGACATGCGCCCGAGGGGCCAAGCCTTTTCCGTACCGCGGAGGCTCGTTCATGTCCGATAATCTGACTGACTTTACGTTTCTACAAGGCGTCAAAATAATCGATTTCACCCAGTTTGAGGCAGGCCCGACCTGTACCGAGGCGCTCGCTTGGCTCGGCGCTGACGTCGTCAAAATCGAAAATCCGAACAGAGGCGATCCCGGCCGCAGACTGAAGCCGAATCAGCCGGACGACGATCCGTACTACTTTCATATTTTGAATGCCAACAAGCGCTCCATAACCGCAAATTTGAAGTCACCCGAAGGTCTCGGCCTCATCCAGGATATGATCCGGAAGGCGGACGTGATGATCGAGAATTTCGCGCCCGGCGCCATCGAGCGGCTGGGCCTGTCTTATGAAGCGGTACGCGAGATAAACCCCGGCATCATTTACGCCCAGATTAAAGGCTTTGGAGAGGGTAGCCCCTTCGAGAAGAACTTAGCCTTCGACATGATCGCGCAAGCTTGTGGAGGGACCTTCAGCGTTACCGGAGAAGCCGACGGGCCGCCAACCCGACCGGGAATCTCCCTCGGCGATACCGGTACCGGAATGGTGATGGCGATTACCATTCTGGGTGCCTTATACAAACGGCGGGAGACGGGAGAAGGGCACAAATTGCAGGTCGCGATGCAAGACGCAATCCTGCACTATATGCGCATTCCGTTCTCCACGATGGGCCTGACCGGCAAGGCGGCGGAGCGTGGCGGTAGTAAAGTGCCGGGGATCGTCAATGCGCCGATGGGTCTTTACCCCTGCGCGCCCGGCGGCCCGAACGACTACGTTTATATTATGACCAGCCGCGCCAATCCGGAACACTGGGATCGATTGTTGAAACTCATTGGGCGAGAGGATTTGATCGGCGATGCCCGTTATCTGACGCCAGCTGATCGGGTCGAGCGCGAGGCGGAAGTGGATGAGGTGATCGCGAACTGGACGCGGGGGCAAACCAAATATGATGCCATGAAGCTGGTGGGCGAGGCGGGCATTCCCGCGGGTGCCGTGCTGGATACAGCCGAGTTGAATGAAGATGTCACATTCGAGCATCGGGGCGTCATGCAGACCATGGTGCATCCCGTGCATCGCCCGTTCAAGATGCCGGGCTGGCCGGTTCGTGTGGACGGCAAGGCCACCCGGGTGCACGCGTCACCGATGCTTGGCCAGCATACGGAAGAGGTCATGAGCGACTGGCTTGGCTTGAATGAAGCGGCGGTTAGCGAATTGAAGACGGGCGGTGCGGTGGGCTGATCCACCATCAAGAAACGAGAGGAATATTGCGCCCTGTGGTGACCGACTTAAGGCCTCTCGTGAATTGTTCGCCTATTCAAGATACATATGATGCAACTGTGCGCGTTCGTTAGGCGTGAGGCCGACTTCGCGTTGAAGGTATTCTTGTAGCGATGGATAGCGCGCGGAAACCGCGTCGAACGCTGCCCGGAAATAATCCTCGCGAGCGCTGAAGATCATCGCCACCGTTTGCGGGTCCATGCCGGGGCGCTCTCGGCCGCCGCGATCCCAATACTCGTTGGTGAGCAGATAATCCGCTAAGACGATCTCCTCCGGAACGCCGAGGGTTCGCAGCACCATCGCGGACGCCAATCCAGCGCGGTCTTTTCCAGCGGTGCAATGGATGACGATCCGATCGCCGTCGAGCAGCCGGTCGAATATTCGCCGGTACGCTTTCGCATAAAGGAAGGGATATTGGCTGTAATTATCGAGAAGATAGTCGCGGGCCGCGTCGGCCGCATCTTCGAAGGCTTGTAGTGAGTCGAGAAAGGATTCGCCAGGTCGCTCATCAAAGCCGAGTTCCATGACCTCGATCTCAGGATGATCCAAAAGACGAGAAGGTTCGTTTCGACGCTCGTCCCCATAGCGTAAATCGCAAGCGGCGACGACGCCCAACCGCTCGACTGTGCGAATGTCATTGTCCGAGAGGCCGGCCAAAGTATCCGAGCGGAATATCCGTCCCCACTTGATGGCTGTTCCCGATTTGGTTTCGTATCCACCGAGATCGCGAAAATTACTCAGTCCCTCGAGCGGAATGTGTCTTTGCATTATCGCTGTATCCATTTCAGTAATCTGCCGGTCGATGATTGCAGATAAGTTTCCGGAATGTGACGGTTTGAATTCACCGTATAAGAATCGACGTGCGAGCGCCTTGGCGACCGGCGGTCCGCTCCTATAGATTGGCCTATCATGAGCGCAGAATCCACAGATGTCATTGTCATTGGCGGCGGATTGCACGGCAGTTCGACCGCGTTGCATCTCCGCCGTCGTGGCCTCTCAGTGAGGGTTATCGAGAAACACTTCCCGGGCCGTTTTGCTTCCGGTGTGAATGCGGGCGGTGTGCGCCGGCTGGGCCGCCATCCGGCCGAAATTCCGCTCTCTGTCGCGGCCATGGAAATCTGGCACGAGATCGAAGGCTTCATCGGACACCATTGCGGCTTCCATAAGGTGGGCCAGGTCAAGTTGGCCGAAAATGAAGCCGAGATGAAGCAATTGGAAGAAAGGGTCGCCAGCGTCCGCGCTCTTGGATTTGAACATGAGGAATTGATAGGCGGCAACGAATTGCGCGAATTGGTCCCTGCGGCAGCCCCTCATTGCGTCGGCGCCATTGTTTGTCGCGACGATGGGGCGGCCAATCCGATGCTGACCACGCGGGCCTATTGGCACCGCGCTCTGTCGGAAGGGGTCGAATACCATTTAGGCGATATCGTCGACGGGATCGAACGCATCGGCGATTTGTGGCGCGTGCGTGCGGGCGATGCCCATTTCGAAGCGCCGGTATTGGTGAATTGCGCCGGTGCTTGGGGCGACACGGTTGCGGCGATGCTGGGCGATAGCGCGCCGCTTAGCGCGCAAGCCCTGACCATGATGGTGACGGAACGCATTCCGCATTTCATCGATCCGGTCTGTGGGCTCGCCAGCGGCGGTTTGTCGTTCAAGCAATCGGATGAAGGCACATTGGTGATCGGCGGTGGACATCTCGGACATGCGGACCGGGATGAGGAAACCGCGGAGCCTGATCCAATGGCGCTTGGGCGCAGCGCCCGTACGGTCACCCGTGTTTTCCCGCAATTGAAGGACGTGCCGATAGCCCGGACCTGGTGTGGCCTCGAAGGGAAGATGCCAGATGAAATTCCGGTGATCGGGCCAAG
>JABJCS010000209.1 GCA_018665505.1 Alphaproteobacteria bacterium | reverse complement strand
GGCGCTGTTAGCGCGGCGTTCAATGAAATGCTGGAACACGAGATGGAGCGCGAAGAAACACTGGTAAATATCAACAGGGAGCTCCAGCACTCCGAGGAATAATTAAAGAACTTGAGCGAGGAACTTGAAGATCGGGTACGCACCCGAACATCCGAGTTAAAAACGCGGGAGGCTGCGCTTTTTCAGAGCGAACAACGCTACAAGGATTACTCCGTCGCTTCGTCGGACTGGCACTGGGAGATGAACGAAGATCTACGGTTCTCGTACTTCTCGGATCGTTTCGTCGAGATCACCGGTGTCGATACGCAAATTTTATTGGGCAAAACCCGTGAAGAAACCGGCATCCCGAATGTGGACCCCATACAATGGCAAGATCATTTGGCTGCCTTGCACAGTCGAAAAGCCTTCAGAAACTTTATTCACCCTAGGCAAAAACCGGACGGTAAAACCGCTTGGCTTTCGATCAACGGCGTCCCCTATTTCGACGAAGATGGCGCCTTCAAGGGCTACCGTGGAACCGGCAGTGATATCACCGATCTAGTCGAAGCTCGTCTCGAAGCCGAGGCCGCAAATCGCGCGAAATCAGAATTTCTATCCTCGATGAGCCACGAACTTCGAACACCGTTGAACTCGATCCTCGGGTTCGGCCAACTGCTCGACGATGATCCCGAGGCTCCACTCGGCGAAGGTCAGCAGAAATTCGTCGGCCAAATTCTGAGAAACGGCGAACACCTTCTATACTTAATCAATCGCCTGCTTGATCTGGCGAAGATAGAGGCATCGGAAATTTCGATGACCATCGAGGACGTGCTGGTATCGGAGGCGTTGGAGGATTGTGTCGACATGGCGCGGTCGCTCATAAAGGACCGTTATATCGAACTCATTGTCGAACCGGCACCCTCCGCACAGAAGACGTGCCGGGCGGATAAGGGAATGTTGCGGCAAGCGTTGCTCAATCTCCTGTCGAACGCAATCAAGTATACCGGCGATGGCGGTACGGTCGCGATTCGGAGTCAATATTTAGACGCGGATACGGTGCGATTTTCCATCTCCGATACGGGTGAGGGAATTCCATTGGAGCATCAAGCCGGGCTCTTCGAACCATTCGATAGATTGGGCCTGGAAGCAGGTCCTATCGAGGGGACCGGCATCGGACTCACGATCACGAAGCATCTGGTCAATCTAATGGATGGCAAAATCGGCTTTGAATCGACCAAGGATGAAGGCAGCACGTTTTGGATCGACTTGTCGTCATCGGAGCCGATGGACACACGACGAATTTCTGCAGTTCAATAAATTGTCCTTTCAGTGCCGCACCCCAATATCTATTTAGATGTCATCAGGATGCGCCGCCGAGCGCTCAATTCAAAGAAGGATTAGACACGATGGACCGCGCCGCATTTGAAGCCGGATTGAAACAAGACGGATTTGAACTCTCGGAAGGCCGCATGGAAGCCGGCTGCAATAATCCCGATCACACACACCCCTTTGACGCACGCCTGTTTGTCTTATCAGGCGAACTTACCATCGGCCGGGACGGCAAATTAGAGACTTTCGGGCCCGGCGATACATGCAACATGGGTGCGAATATCATGCATACCGAAGAAGTCGGTGATGAGGACGCCGTCTTTCTCGTTGGCCGTCGCCCAGTCTAAATCAATCACGCCGACGGTACGGTCACTATTCGGCCGCGGCCCGCGTCACGTCTCGGGCCAGACCGGCCAAGTAAGATAACACCTCGGCGCTCGGCACGACGTCGGCGTATTTCGAATCCATGTCGAACAGATTGACTTGGTGCGACAACGGAGCTCGGTCGGCCACGCAATCGCTCACTACGATCGGCCTAAAACCGCCGGATATGGCGTCGCAGGCACTGGCGCGAACGCAGCCACTGGTCGAATTCCCGACGATGATCGTTGTATCGACGCCAAGGCCGGTCAGCTGCGATTGTAAGTTGGTGCCGTAAAACGCACTCGGAAATTTCTTCACCAGCAAATGATCCGCGTCCTCGACCGGAAGACGTGGATCAATATCCACCCCTTCCGTGCCGTACAACATATTCTGCACCAGCGGCACCTTCCGCCCAAAAGTTCCGGAGTCAGAGAGGTCCTTGTGGTAGGCAACGGTAGTGAAGATAATCGGCGCCCCAATTCGGCGTGCGGCGGTGTTGATGGCATTTATATGCGGGATGTGTTCATCCATATCGATGAACATCTTGCCGGGCTCTGTGATGCCCCGGCACATATCGATGACCAGCACGGCCGGACGCTCACCGAACCCCAACCGTTCACTGAAGCCGATATTGTCGTAGTAATCTTGCTGGCTATCGATATCTGCCATCGTACTTCTCCCTTAAGCTTCGTCCCAAACCGTCTCGGTTAACGGCAGGCCGCGAATGTGATCCGGGGTCAACGGATTGTCCGCCGAGACACCCGCTTGCTCCAAAAGCGAAGCGATCTGGCGCGTATGCTGGGTCGAATGCCAAACCGTCCGCTCCATCATCTCATGGCGCGATGTGCCACCGAAATAGGTTGGCACCTCGCCGGAGAAATCCTGTCCCTCGACATCCCGCCACCAGTCCCGGAATCGGGTACGTACCGTTTCTCCGAAATCAGCGATATCGTCGCTCGACTTAATATCGTCGGGCGGCGGCGCGGTGAGTGCCTCGTAAGTCAAGGTCTCACCCTTCTGTTCCATATCCAAGAAGGTCGTCGGGATCTGAAACACGTGATGCATCAAAACCCGCCAAGACCGGGGCCGGTTCGGCAATTGATCTTCCAGCCGTTCATCCGGCATCTGCCGCATCAGGCGGATCGCCGTATCCAAGATATCATCATAACGCGCCGCCAATTCCGC
>JABJCS010000208.1 GCA_018665505.1 Alphaproteobacteria bacterium | reverse complement strand
GTCAAAGCGTCTCGGCGTCTTGGATCGGATGCGCCCGCCATTCCCTTTGGCATCAACATGATGGATTGAGTACTACCCATCGGCCATGACATACGCATGACATGGCCACGTTTCTTGAGAATTTTTAGCGTATCTGCACTGAATCCGGTCTCCAAACGCAGAAAGTCGGGACGCCATTGATGATGGAATCGAGGTGCCGCCGTTGCCGCCGCAATATTCATCCGGTGATCTATCACATTTGAAATCACCTGCAACACTGTGGTGATGATCCGACTTCCCCCTGGACTGCCCGTCGCTAATAGCGGTTTGCCGTCCTGAAATACGATGGTCGGCGTCATCGAACTGAGTGGGCGTTTGCCCGGCTCGATGGCGTTCGCCTCTCCCCCGATCAAGCCGTAACTATTGGCGACACCCGGCTTGGCGGAAAAATCGTCCATTTCGTTGTTCAGCAATATGCCCGTACCGGCGGCAACAATGCCGGTGCCATAAGCGAGGTTTAGGGTATAAGTATTGGAAACCACATTGCCGTCCTTATCGACGACGGAAAAATGCGTAGTGTTTCTACCCTCGTGTTGCTTTGGCAGACCCGGGCCAATTTCATCCGCCGATCGTGCCTTCGCTAGATCGATGCGCTTCATGATTTCCATTGCGTAAGACTTGGAGGTCAATCCCGTTACCGGCACCTTCCAATAATCGGGGTCGCCAAGATACCAACTGCGGTCCGCATAGGCGAATTTCATCGCCTCAGTCATCACATGGATCGACGCCGCACTGTTGTGACCCATACCGGCAATATCGAATTCCTCCAATACATTCAGCATTTGGATCAGATGCACGCCACCCGAACTCGGCGGCGGCATGGAGACAATCTCACGTCCGCGATAGGTCCCTCGCACTGGCTCCCGCATGATCGCCCGATAGCCCGCCAGGTCGGCTCTCGTGATCAATCCTCCATTCGCCGCCATTTCTTCGACCAAACGGCTGGCGATCTCGCCGCTGTAAAAAGCTGACGGGCCATTCTCCGCGATCTGCTCTAGAGACCAAGCCAAGTCCGTTTGGGTCCAAATCTCGCCGATATCATAGGTCGCGCCATCCGGCTTAAAAAAAATCTCACGACTTGCCGGCCAACGCGCCATCTTCTCCTTGCGCCGCGACGTTAAACTTTCAGCGAGGCCGCGTGTCACCACGATACCTTCGCTCGCCAATTTCAGCGCCGGCTGAATAACCTCCGCCAACGACATCGTCCCAAACCTCTCGAGCGCCATCGCGAATCCTGCAACAGTGCCCGGCACGCCGACGGAGAGATGGCTACCTACCGCTTTGGTCCGATCATATTCACCTGCTGCATTCAAGAACATACCGCGGGTGGCAGCCGCCGGAGCGACCTCACGATAGTCGATTGCCTGGGTTTTCCCGGTGGCAGACTCATGCACCATCATGAAACCACCACCACCTAAATTCCCGGCACGTGGCAGGGTCACCGACAATGCGAAACCGACAGCGACAGCAGCGTCGATAGCATTACCACCACGTTGTAAAATCTCGACTCCAATCCGCGTCGCAACAGCTTCTTGCACCGACACCATGCCCTGCTCGGCTAGAACAGGTTGGAAGATCGAGCCTTTAGGTGTTGTCTCGGCGGATAACGACGACGTCGTCACCACCGCGACCGCAAATGCAATGCAGCCCGCGAACAGGCCGCAGCGTTGAAGGAATATGGTAAACATTTGTTTCATTGCGGCTTTCCGTAGCAAGGCGGCTGCCGCAAATCAAATCAAAGCCGGGGCTATTCCCGCGACACGTTGGCGCTACGGGGCGGAATACCGGTTTCCTCGAAACAAACTTCGGCAAGTTTCGCCACACCTTCGCGGATTTCCTCCACGGACGGATTGGCGAAACATATCCGCAGGTGGTTCTTTGCGGCATCCGGATCGACTGACCATTGGGGCCCGGGATTAAAGGCGATTCCAGCCTTCAACGCCGCTTCCGATAACTTTAATGTGTCGACTTGCTCAGGTAATTTGATCCAAAGATATATGCCTCCCGGTGGCACATCGAACTCAGCCGTGGTGCCGAAATTCGCTTCCAAAGATTCGATCAAAGCATCCCGCTTCGCCTTCAGACGCACATTCAAGGCCGCTACGTGTTCATCGTAATGGTTTTGCATATAGTCGGCGACGACCATTTGCTCCAATGCGCCGGTGCCGCCTCCCTTGCAAGCGATCATCTGAGCGAGCACCGACCATGGCGCTACCACGTATCCGAGCCGCAAGGCAGGCGCCAAATATTTGGAAAACGATCCCACATGAATGACATGGTCAGAACCGTCCATCGCGAGCATGGAATCAGGCCACTCCTCATCCCACAGCAAATCCGCATAACATTCGTCTTCGACTATGGGGACACCGCGGTCTCGGGTAATGGACAGCAAAGCTTTGCGCCGTTCCACGCTCAAGATCGACGATGTCGGGTTCTGTACTGTCGGAATCGTATAGATGAATTTCGGGACAATTCCTTTCGCCGCCAAATCGTCGAGCTGAGTTTCCAAAGCATCTATATCGAGACCACCATCGTCGAGTCTTGCGCCCAATATATTAATACCGCGCGCGCGCAGTCGGTTCATGGCACCTTGATAGGTGAACTCCTCCATGATCACCGTGTCGCCGGGCTCGCACAGAATCTCGTTGATCAGCTCGAGCCCCTGCCCCGAACCGGATGTGACCAGGACGTCGTCCGGCGTTGTCGACATACCCCTATACTTGGCAAGCTTACCGGCCAAGAACTCCCGCATTTCAATATCGCCAAGCGGACCACAGTCCTGGTTATAAGTCGCAATCGTCTGACCTCGGCGGCGCAGCACGCGCGCGGTCGCT